>PKCQ01000033.1 GCA_002862265.1 Planctomycetaceae bacterium
TTCGAATCGCTCATGACGATAAGGAATATCGAGGATCTGAGAATTGGTCTTGTAGATCTCAGCCGAGGGTTCCTATCACGCATGACCCGCGAGCTACCCGATCCTCAGTTGATTAAACTCAAGAACAATCGCGACTATTTCGAGTCACCATAGCTGTCGCCGGATGCCTTACATCATTAATGCGGAGAGTGATTCGGCTTTTACACTCTCTCCGCAGTTCGAGGTTACAGTGCCAGCGGACTACAAAGATCGATGTGGCTTCAACTTCAAGCCAACGGAAGAGTGAAGTGCCTGAGGTAGAAGCCATGGGATAGGCGTTCCAGCTCGCTACTTTATCTTCTCGAACTTGAGCTCGGCCAGTTTCTTGGCGACGTTCGCTCCATCTTCCTTGGCCTTTACGGAGTTGTCGATGTAAGCGATCTTGCCTTCTTTATTCACGTAGATCGTGACGCGACTGGAGAAACCTCTTGCGTTGAGGACGCCAAAGGACTTGGCATATTTCTTGTCGGGGTCGCTGAGAATTGGGTAATCCAGTTTGAGCGATTCGGAAAAGTCCTTATTCCGGTCTGGAGGGTCAACGCTGGCAGTGAAGTAGCTGACGTCATACTCTTGGATCGCCTTGCCATTCTCACGGAATGACTTGCACTGAGCCGTTCAGCCACCGGTGAAAGCTTTAGGAAACCAAGCGATCACAAATCCTCTCTTGCCTTTGAAGTCAGCTAACTTGTAGGTCTTGCCGTCACTACCCTTCATTTTAAAATCAGGGCATGCGTCACCGACAACGATCTTTCCACTCTGACTCATGGCCAGCTCCGGTGTAAAGGCAGGGATAGCAATGGCTGCAAGGATGCTTGCAACCAACGAAACGATGCGACTCACGAGTGTCTCCTGATTGGAAAGGTTGGAGAGGAAAGACAGGGAAGCCTGTAGCTTACCTTGAGCTCGACTCGACCTCAACGGAAATACTAAAGTCTTGCCGGCGATAAAGGCATTGGCCGCCAACGTCTTCGCAGACGCAGTACACCGCGTAGCCTTGCAGCATGATACGCTTTGCGTCCTTTGGGGATTGTAACTCAAACTCAAGTCGACGGGCCTCGCGAGACTCGATTTCGTTCGGTTTGGGAAGCGTCCAGAGCTGATTTTCAGCAGCCCAATCAACGGGGAGATCCAACCAAACAGCTACCGGCTCAGCTCCGTTATTCCAGTGCGCAAGCTTATTAGGTTGCCACTCTAGATGAATGCGAAGGTTGGCTCCAGCTTTGATCTTTCCTGGAACGACCACACTGTGATTGGCGATCAGGATGCCTCGGTCACGATCAATTGCGTCCCTCGGGTCCGGTTCGGATGCGGTCTTCGAGCCAGCGAGTTTGACGCGACTTGGTAAAGCGATTTCCGCACCCGAAGGGGGCACACTTAGCTCGATCGGCTCTTCGCCGCGTTTGCGGATTTCAGCTGTCGCCAATTCGACCCAGTCGTAAAACGTATAGGGTTTCATCAACCGTGGACCATATTGCTGGATACGACGACGGTAAATGTAATGATTAGGGTTCAACGCGAGGGCTTGGTCCCAAGCGTGAACGGCATTTTGAAAGTCATCCGGTTTTCGCAGTGATGAATCGAATCGTTTCCGTAACGCGACTCCCAGCCCGAAGTGCAGCTCGGCAGAAATCGGAGACTCGTTGGCAACATCAATGCCGGCGCGAAAGTCGGCGATGGCCTGACGTAGGCCTGAGTCACCTTGCCAAAGCAATCGTTGTTCAGCCAATTCCTGCCACGCCCTTGGATCCGTTGAGCGTGCGGTCTGTTCGGCCAAAGCATTGATGTGCTGTTCTGGATTTACTTGGGTATTCGCCAAATACGTCACGGCGGGTCTGTCAAGAAAAGCTTGTAGCTCGTTGGGACGTAGCCCAGTGTCAACGACCTTTCCCGCTTCATCCAAAGCGACGAAGATAGGTACTGCAAAGTTGTCCGAGCGATTGGTTGCATCTTGAACAATGGTCCAGTCGTACTGTTTCCACTGAGCATAGAGGCGGCAGCGTTCCGCGTGCTGCTCTTGGATAACGCCAAGTAGAATCAACTTGCCGGATTCACGAGCTTTGCGAGTCAAGTCGTGCCACACGGGCACCATCCTGCGGCAGCCAGCTCACCATGATGCAAAATGGATGAGCAGCACTTTCTTTCCACGGAATTGTGAAAGTGCAACAACAGAACCATCATCAATGTTGGGTAAGACAAAGTTAGGGTGAGCTTCACCGACCTTGAGAGAATAAGAGTCGTGAGCTGCTGCCTGCCCAGCGGCAATGCTGCTCAGCGAAAGAAAGCCCACAATAAGAGCTGGGATTCGACTCGGTGGACGCATGTTGTTCTCGTTCCGGAGAGTGGCGACTAACAGGGTCGGATTGTATCGCGACTAGACGGTGAATTCCATTGCGATGGCTGTAATCTGAATATTCAGATTACGTCATTCCCGTGCAAAGCACGTTAGGCAACAACCGGATATCGTTGCTTTGGGATTCGTGACGATCCGGCGAGCAAACTCAATCCGAAGCGTGAGCGAGGAATGACTGGCTCGTGAGCCTCGCTCACGCGTCGGGATTATGAAATCGCCTCGCTCACAGGTAGGTTGGGTAAGACTAGTCCCCAAGCTCCGTTCGGGCGGCAATTTGCGCATGCCGAGGGATTGCAGTTTGAGCTCCTAAACTAGTGCAAGCTAGTGCTCCGGCCGTGCAGGCGAACGCCAAGGCTTCATCGACACTAAGGTCTGCTGCCAAGGCGAAGCTGAGAGCTCCAGCAAAGGCGTCACCTGCAGCAGTACTGTCTACGCAATCGATCTCGTGGGCATTCATGTGCTTAGACTGCTCTCCGTCGTAATGCAAACAGCCAGAAGCACCACGAGTAATCACGACATGCTTTGCACCCGCCTCGTGCAACTTAACCGCGGCGGCCTCTGCGCTGCGCTGGTCTGTCACAGGGCGACCAGTCAATGTGGCGGCCTCGGACTCGTTGGGGCAAATCCAGTCAACCTCCAACAGCTTGCTCGAGAATGCGTTCGGAGCAGGTGCCGGATCCAGCAACACTGGAATCTGATGGCGTTTTGCGACTTCGACGGCGGCAAGTACGGTTTCTTGTGGGCACTCTAGCTGCAAGGCCACTAAGTCGCATTCGGCGATTCGCTCCTCAGCGCTCAAGACATCCGCTGGTTTTAACGCCGCATTTGCACCGGGAACCACCAGGATCGAATTATCGCCCTGGGCGTCCACGGTAATCATCGCAAAGCCGCTCGGTGCTGGAACTGCGAGCACTTCCTGGCAGTCGATCCCCTCATGCTTCAAATTGCCGCGAAGCCGTGCCCCGAATGAATCGTCACCGACTCTTCCGATCATTAGTACATCCGAGCCAGCTCGAGCGGCTGCGACCGCTTGGTTTGCTCCTTTGCCACCGTAATACTCGGTCAGATCAGAGCCAAACAACGTCTCTCCGGCTTGGGGTAGTGCCTTGCATTGAATAACGAGATCTAAATTGATTGAACCAACTACGGCTATGGATGGCTTGCGCATCTGATAATACTCGTGAACGCTAACTACTTCTTTTTGCGAGGCAGATTGACTTGAAAGCCTATGGCCTGAAAGTCGGCGTCGACGTTCTTGCCGGCGGCCCACTGGATTCCATTCAAGTAGAATTGCACGAGCAGCGGATTTTCGAATGATTTTGCAT
>PKCQ01000115.1 GCA_002862265.1 Planctomycetaceae bacterium
TCGTCGCGTCCGAGCCCGGTGCTCGCCGGATGGATGGACTTGATCTCGGAACAGCTTCGACTTGAGGAATGCCAGCATTGGCATCCTGTGCCGATGCGGTGGCGAGCAATTGCGACAACATCCAGCCCTGGATGCCCCAAAGCGTCATTGCCAGGACGGAGTTTCGCATTCGGCGTTGGCCAGTCATGCATCATCTTCACTAAGCGCATTTCTTCCCTAGAAGTCGGGCGACCAACCCCAACACTTTTGACAGGTATCGGAACCAGCGATAGTGAAGTTGAAGCAATTATCCCGATGCTACGCAATTTGCAGGTTCTGCCGAGATCCTGACTGTTTCCAGGCCACGACGAGGCATCGAGGATTCTTGGGAGCTTCGGCCTATACGAGCCTGGGAGGATTTCGTCGCTCGCCCCTCGCGAGTGCGAGGCTTCCTTTAGTAGCTCTAGCATCCCACCAGTCGCACTCAGGCACTTAGGAGACCATGATGCAAGAAGCCATTACTGGCCCCAATCGGATTTCGCTCATCCCACCTAGAACGCTCCAGACGCTGCTCCTTGCCGCGTTCGTCGTGGGCGTTCCGATTTGAACCATCATCTCCGCCACCACCTGGAATCTCCTCGTCAGCGTTCGAAACCGACTCCGCTGTTCCAGCTGAGTCGCCACACCACCAGAGTATTTCTCCCTACGATCACGCTCCATCTTTTAACGCCCAGTCGCAGGCGCCGACTTGCATTGGCCCAACCATGCAGTTCGCAGTGAAAAAGTTTCGCTTTCGTTCTTCTTTGGCGTTGATGTAAATTGCTTCCGATTTGCCCTTGCGCGGGAAGCAGAGGTTAGCCTGTTTTCAGGCAGCAGTTATACTGGTGCTTTACTTATCTAAAGGTGCCAGGAATGAAAGCTCGACACGGTCAGGCTCTGATTGAGTTCGCCATCATCTCCTTTGTCTTGTCCGCCATCGTTGCGGGCTTGCTAGGCATTCTCGTTCTGGGACTCAGCTCCTTCCAGAACAACATTGCGTCCGAAAACGCCGGCCGGATTCTTGATGGACACGTTGTCCTGATAGAAGAGAATTTTCGAACACATTTCTTCAATGACGCTAACGATCCCTTTCCCAATACAGTCGATTTCGAAAACGTCACTGCACGTCAGGTCTATCGATTCCTCAACGAGTATCCAATTGATGCCGATGGACGAGTTCTCTACGACGAGACTTGGCTGGTAATGACGCCGACCGAGTATTTCACAAGTCGCGACGATGACGACAATCCACTGAATGTTCCGGAGATCAACCTATCACTACTCGGCCAATACGTTTTCGATCCTGATCTGATTCCGGACGGGGAAACGGAACAAGGCGCCTATCGGTTCCCTGGCGCCGTGGTTCGAAATGCTGCGAATCAGCAAACAGTATTGGTCCCAATTCTTCCAGGGCCTGGAAGCACCGGCATTGATCGGACGTTTCATATAACGTCAACGAACAGCGACGACTTTTACCCCGTGAGCCAAGATTGGGTTGCACCAGTGACCATCGGACGTACATCAGATGGAAGTGGATTTCGGGTGAGCATGTTTCATCCCTCCCAACCAGCTTCTACCATAAACATGAACATCGTACGCGATGCTCAAGGAGACATAGTTAGCCAGGCACCCGTTGAGGCAGACGATAATGCGGTCGGAAACTCAATTGGATTGCCACCTACTGATTACACGATGTCGCCAGCTGCCAGCAACAATCCAGCTTTCGGTGCATCCTCTTCACGTGGCGAATACGGACTTGGTGAGTCCTACGCCTTCGTGAAAACAGTCCGCCCCTTCCGAGCCGTATTCGAAACCAGCTCGGTTTTCAGAATGGGTGCGCAGCTCAACCCGATTTTGGTGAAGTACGAGTATGCCGAAGATGGGAATCCAAGTTCCAATTTGTTTGATGGGGCTGACCAAGATTTGGAATATGAACAGCTTGTCATAGACAATGCCGAGCTAGCGGCTCGTAGATATGACATTGGCACACACTCAGTCGTCCTGCAGCCGAACGACGATGGAGAATGGCGGATTCGTGTGTCAGCGGAATTTGAAATTGGTGGCGGTGTCAGCGGTGACGTCCACCTTATCAGGCTAGAGTTAGTAAAAGATGGGTCTATTGAGAGAGTAATCACTGAATTCAACGAGCCGTTTGTCAATCCTAGTGAGCTGTTACAGGGAGAAGTGATTTCACAGTGCTTTGCCGGTGAAGCGCTTCAAGTTCGCGTATTCTCACAAGCAGCAACTCCGGGCAATGAGATTCGATTAACTGGGAACTCTGCAACAAACTGGATTTCCTTCGAACGCGTCCGGTAATCGCATTTGGTGCAATCGCGCACAATCTATGAAGGCTGTCTCGTAAGACTCCTATGCTCAGATTTATTCACTCGCGGCTCATCCAAGCTTTATTCTCGATCCAGCGGATACCAGAAACGCCTCCTCCGCTGAAGGCTGAGCATATTGAAAGCGCGCAGCTCCTGGTGAATCGGGAAGCACTCTTGCGCGAGCTCCCTGTCGGTGGCACGGTGATGGAATGCGGAGTCGACGAAGGACTCTTCTCACGACAAATCCTTGAGATCACCACGCCGGACAAATTGATTCTTGTGGACCTGTGGGGAGATCGAAGATTCAATACGGACAAGCTCATGAAGATTCGTTCTGATCTGTCGAGTCAAATCGAATCGGGAAAAGTGCAAATTGAGCGTCAAACCTCCGTCGAAGCCTTGGAGGCCTGCGAGGACGGAAGTCTAGATTGGATTTATATCGACACCGACCACAGCTACTCCACAACACAATCCGAACTGAAGCTCGCTGCGCAAAAGGTAAAAGCAAGTGGTTACATCTGCGGCCATGACTACACCATCGGCTCCTGGCACAGCTACCATCGCTACGGAGTCATCGAAGCCGTCAACCGCTTCTGCGTCGAACAAAACTGGAAGTTCGCCTATCTAACCCATGAACCAAACCGCAACCTAAGCTTCGCACTATGCCGACTTGGTTCAGAGGCGATACCATCGTAGCAGATTGCGAGAAACCGGAATTACCGTTAGCAAAGACGTGACTCTAGGCGGACATCGAGCGGGGGCTATACTGAATCCTTAGAAGCGTTGCCAATCACGATTCGCAACGGTACAGATTCGCAGTTGGGTTTGGCAGCGTATTTCTTTCATGCCGACGCGGAATAGATCTTAGGAAATGATAGATGGAATCCCCGTCACTCAACGAGCTTTATACGGACTCAAAAACGCCTTTGAAGTTACATTTGGGTTGCGGCGGCATTGCTTGGAAAGACTTCGTGAACGTCGATTTGTTCCCTTTCGATCCAGAGAAACCCGATTCTTCTCGAAGCGGCTGTATAGCAGACTGTTACGCTGACATGAGGTCCCTGAAACTTCCTCCCAACTCCGTTTCCGAGATCTTCACCTCTCACACTCTTGAGCACTTTGTGAAGTGGGAAGCGATCGACATGCTTTCTCATTGGCGAGAGCTTTTGGTACCAGGTGGATTCGTAACAATTGAGACACCTGACTTTGTGCGCTGTTTATTCTGGCTACTCCATCCATTGCGGAGTCGCCGACGTTTGGCGCGGAATATGTTTTACGGCAATCAATGGGACAAGATCGATTTTGAGACCCATCGATACGTATGGTCGAGTCGCGAACTCAAACGCTCGCTCCTAGGTGTCGG
>PKCQ01000330.1 GCA_002862265.1 Planctomycetaceae bacterium
TTACATTGACGAACATGCTGAGGCACGTTGGCAAGATCTCCATGTTTTGCCTTCAGAGTTGTGCTCGGATCAAGTTTTTCTGCGTCGTGTCTACCTGGACACTATCGGAAAGCTTCCTACGGCAGAAGAGCTTCGTGCATTCGTGGAGGACACTTCGCCCGATAAGCGTTCGGCCACTATCGAGAAGCTGGTTGATAGCAGTGACTTTCTGGATATGTGGATCATGCAGCTGGGAGAGCTACTGCAGATTCGCCGTGCGAACGGACTAAGTAGCAAGGGCCTGAGCCTCTACGACGGATGGCTACGTGAACAGGTGCATGCTGGTGTGTCAGTTGACAAGTTGATCCGACAGTTGATTCCAGCCAGTGGTAGCACGTTTGAGAATCCCGCTACAAGCTATTACCAGACAGAAACGACTCCGCAATTGTTGGCTGAGAATATTGCTCAAGCCTTTTTGGGAACTCGAATTCAATGTGCACAGTGCCACAACCATCCTTTTGATCGTTGGACGATGGATGACTACTATGGCTTTGCAGCTTTTGTGAGCCAAGTCGGGTACAAGCAGGCCAAAGACCCGCGCGAAGTTACGGTCTATGACTTGGGTGATGGCTCGTTGGAGCACCCTGTTGCAGGACGAGTCGTCAAGCCAAAGTTTCTCGGAGGCGAGCTTGCTTCTGATGAAGAGCTTGATGGCGACTACCGTGCCGCCCTGGCCCGATGGCTAACCAAGAACAACGATGCATTCGCGCGTAATATCTCTAACGTGCTTTGGGCACACTTCATGGGTCAGGGGATCGTGAATCCCGTGGATGATGTCCGTGTCTCCAACCCTCCTTCGAACCCTGAACTGCTTGACGCTTTGGGTGCGAAACTAATGGAATATGATTTCGATGTGCGGAAACTGGCTATCGATATCTGCAATGCCAAGACTTACCAGCTTTCTACTCAGAAAACAGAGTGGAATAAGTGGGACGATCGCAACTTTAGCCATGCGAACATGCGACGTCTGAGGGCGGAAGTCCTTCTTGACTGCATCAATCAAGTCACCCGTTCCTCGGATACGTTAGCTGGTTTGCCACTTGGCGGTCGAGCCATTCAGATTCCGGATGGTCGTACCAACAACTATTTCTTAACGACGTTTGGTCGCTCCGATCGCGACACACCATGCTCTTGTGAAGTGAGCACAGCTCCCACGCTCTCTCAAGCACTTCACCTCCTCAATGGTGAGAACACGACGCGAAAAATCGCAGACGGAGGAACTATCGCCTCTTTGCTCGACAGCGGCAAAGCAAACTCTGAGGTTGCTCGAGAGCTTTATCGCCTTTGTTTCTCTAGGCAACCAACTGATCAAGAGGAAGCAACGATCAAGGCCAGATTGTCAACCAGTCAAGATCCAAAATCAGATTTAGAGGATCTCTTCTGGGCATTGTTAAACTCAAACGAGTTTCTTTTCAATCACTAACACTACGAGCTGATCTCAGTCCAGATGGATTTAGGGTTACACATTCCCATTAAGCAACAACATGAATTTCTATATTAGTAATCGTATTCGAAAGCCAATTCGCGGGATCCGGCCTTGCTTGGCTGTTTACGTTCTGATTTTGAGCTTTTCTTACTGTAATGGCATCCGCTGCCAAGCTCAGATGATGAGTAATGCCACCAACGATCAAAATGAGACGGTTGGCTTCGACCAAGTGCAGCCGATCTTGCGGAAACGTTGCCAAAGCTGCCACAACCCGGAGGAGTTGCGGGGTGACTTGAGCGTGACAGACATCCCAGCCTTGAAAGCAGGTTCTTCATCTGGTCCCGTCATCGTTGCTGGCAAGCCACGAGAAAGCATGCTCTATACGACAGCGGCTCATCTTGATGAACCCACCATGCCACCAAACAGTCGCAAGATCCCAGCGCGAGAACTGGAAGTTATTCGTCGCTGGATTGAAGATGGTTTGGTTGCAAAATCCGGCATGTCTCCAACAGCGTCTACGGCAAAAGATAGCTTGGAAGAGGATACGAAAGCCGAACCGCAAATGATCTCGCCAGTACTTCAGAGCACTTCCATTTCCGCGCTCGCGGCTCACCCTACGGACGGAACGGTAGCCTTTGCAGGCAATCGACAAATTGTTTTGCTGGACGCTCGTTCTGGTGAACTGACAGGTGCGATTCCTGTAGAAGAACCAGAGATCACGAATTTGAGGTTTTCACGGGATGGCACGCAACTGCTTGCTGCCTTGGGGGTTCCTGGCTTGAGCGGAACGATTCGCGGATTTGATGTGAAATCTGGGCGAGAAATTTTTCAAGCACTCGACGAAAACGACTCCATCCTGGCTCTTGACTGTTCACCAAACAGTCAGCTGATCGCTGTTGGTGGTCCCTCGAAAGTGATGCGGGTCGCCAGCATTAGCGGCGAAGTGAAACACACTTTCAAGAAACCTACTGACTGGGTGCTAACGAACCGTTTCAGTCCTGACGGTTTGCTCGTCGCGACTGGTGATCGATTTGGTGGCCTCTTTGTCTGCGAAACGGAGAGCGGAGAGCTCTTCTGGAATCTGCGAGGACACACAGGGCCAGTGCACGGTGTTGCATGGGACTCCGATCAGGAAACTTTGCTCTCAGCCGGGGCGGATGGCAAGATTCGAGTTTGGAACATGCATCACGGCGAGCTAACAGCGGAGTGGGATGCCCAAGTTGGCGGAATCCTGGCGCTGGGTCGCAGCAAAGGTTTGACGGTGGCGGCAGGCCGGAGCGGCAAGATCACTGCATGGCGGTCTCCTGTAGCAAAGGTCGCGGAATTCCGAACGGACGAACAAATTGAAAACTTGGAACTGCTCGCCAATCTAGACAGGATGGTTGCCTCCGATGCCTCAGGAAAGATCCACTTGCTGAGCCTTCCAGATCTCAAGCCGATCTCAGTGGTAACTCTTCCCAAGCAGGAACGAGTGATGGAAGAGCTATTGGTGAGACTTGAAGAACGCAAGGCAGCATTTGAAGCGAGTGAACGAGCACGAATTGCTGAGGAGGCACGAGCCGTTGAAATTGCAAACGCTGGAAAGTCCGCCGACGTTCAAGCTGCGGCTGAACAATTGCTTCTAAGCAGCTCTGGGAGACCGATCAACCTCACTGCTATTTCCGATGCACTTGAAGCAGAAGTCAAGACGCTTCGCGTTTCCGTGCTGAAGCAGCAAGAAACGCTCGCCAAACTGAAGAGGCAGCAGAGCATGCTAGACGACCAGATTCGAACTCAGGCAGAGCTGATTGTTTTGGGTGAAAAGCAGGTTGAACGATTGGAGACCATTTTGTCGGTTTCACGTGGAGGCATGGACCAGATGCAAGTCAAGACTCTCCAGGCACAAGCGGAGGAGCAAAAGCAAATGCTCGGTCTGCTGTATCAACTGCAGCAGCAAAGTGCGTCGGCAGCGAAGAACGCCGAGGCGTTGCCCAACACGAATCGTCCTGAGTGGGGGCCAACTCGCAAGCTGTTAGGAGAGTTGACAAAGACAATCCGAACAGAAGCCGAGAAAACGGAGCGACAGCTCAAGGTCTTTGGCGTTCCGACTAACCAGATGAGTGGAAGCGAAGTAGCCGAGGCGATGAAATGATCAAGACGACAGTCCTTATTGCAATTTCCTGCTTGTTGCTCCCACTTCCTTCTCTGGCAGAAGACTGGC
>PKCQ01000343.1 GCA_002862265.1 Planctomycetaceae bacterium
AGAAGTACTGCTTGACGCTGGTGGAAGCGGTGATTCGATTTCTGTCCAAGGCACGAACAAAATCGAAAGCGTCGAACTTCGGCCTGGGAACACCGCCATAGAGAACCAGCAGATCCAGCTTTCACTTCAAGGCGTAGAAGAAGTAAGCTTCTCTGGTGGCGGCAATACCGATCGCATCTATATGTACGATGCGAACACCGATGACACACTAAGAGCCTATCCTGGACGGGCAGAGTTGATCGGCGTTGGCTACCATTTCGAAGTTGACGATGTAGCTCGCGTTTTCGTCCACGCTACAGGCGGCGGCGAAGACTTGGCCTACGTCTATGACTCGGCTGGCGATGACCGCTTAAGTGCCAGGCCTCAGTTTACAAGTATCAATGGCAATGGGTTTTTCAACTATGTTCGTGGCTTTGAACGCGTCTACGCTTACAGCAGCGCGGGTGGTCAGGACAGTGCGGCGTTATACGATTCACCTGATTCCGATCGGTTTTCGGCGGCAGGTGACAGCGTACTGATTAGTGGGCCAGGCTTCTCTAGTCACGTACGCGGCTTTGAGCAAGTGGAAGCGTTCGCTCAGGCTGGCGGCGACGACCGAGCAACGCTCTACGGAACGAAGCAGGCACATGGATGGTATCAAGGCGCTGACTATCTGGCGTTTCAGGAAGGGAACAGCTCGCGGCAGGCCCGTGGGTTTGAAACGATAGAAACTTATCAAAACATGCAGCCGATCCAGGTTTCGGCTCAAAGTCTTGAGAGCCCAAATGAAATAATAAGCTCTCAGGTCGAGCAGGATTCATCTCTCGAAGCCCCAGCCACTGGTTCGCCCCAGAAGTTTCTACCTGAACTAGGAATTTACGCTCCGTCTCTGCCGATGAGTGAATGGCTGAAAGACCGTCTCTACCTTCCAGAAGAAGAACTGATGGAAGACGGGGATGTAGAACAACTAGCCTTGCATGAAGCCTTCCGACAATACGGCGAGCTTACATAAGCGGCAGGTGATCCTGATTCAAGCGCTGGACCATGAACCAAAACACGCTGATCGTCCCCATGATCGAAATGCCGAGGAAGGCGGTGGCTACGAGCATGCCGATCAAAATGTAAGGCAAGCGATCTCCACCTTGGAATCGAGGCACGTCAGCAGTAAAGCCGATCAGGAAGAAAACGACTCCAAAGATCGTAGACAACAACGCGCCGTACCAGAACAAGTTCGCACCACTCAATTTGTATAAGGTTCGCAGGAAGAACACTACGGACATTCCCAACATCAGCACCAATACGTAGGAAGCAATGATCCCAATGGTCAGCAACAGGATCGGCACAAGAATTATGCCCGCAGGCGTTCCTGTACCATTGGGGTTGAATGCGAGTGCAAGCATACCAAACACGAGGAAAAGAACCGCCGCCAACACCAGTGCAACAGGTGCAGCAATAAAAAACGCTATCCAAAGACTTCCGGTCGAATACTCCTCCGCTGAAATGGCGTGAGTTTCGCCCTCTAAATCTGGCGGCACGTAAGGTGATTCATTCATGGGTTATTGCGATCTTGTGTCGAGTTCGGCCTCTAGGAACCGCTGATCAGCACTAATAAACACTGACAGAGCCAGACCATGGACAAAACAAACCCGGAATCGGTGCAACCTCATGGCTGACCCTATGGGGCAATGAAGCTCCTCCAGTTCTTAGCGGGTTAAGAGGGTACCTGAGCCATACTCTTATGAAGCTTGTGCTCTTATCCGAGCTGCTTTCGAGACCGAAAATATTCAGGTGGTTGTCCTCCTAGAAGAGGTGATACCAAGAAAGCCACGAAATGGAGTTGAAGTTTCCCAATATCCGATATCGCCACAAAGAAAAACTAACCCCACCTGCAAGGGAAGGGGGTTGCGAGAGCGTTATATGCCCGATCTCTCCGCTTTTGGAGAGATCGTGGTCGAGTTTAAGACCCTCTCAGGGCTTGTGTCGATGCAGAAAGCACAATTGTTAAAGATATGCGCATATCGCAAAAGTCAACTGGGCAAATGATCAGATTCGGCCCCTTAGGGAACCGTCGAAAAAACAACTCATTACCTCTGCGTTCCTCCATTCCAATTAGCGCGCTTGTACCTATTAGCGGTTCCAGTAGCCCCTGATCCGGAGAGTGGCCCAGACTATCCCAATGTGAACTCGGGTAAGCGAATAATCTCTCCGCCTTTTTCGGCCGATTCGTGAGCGCAGATACCGACGCAGGTCCAATTTGCACTGGTGACGGCATTGGGCCAAGGATCACGATCCTCAATCAAGGCGTTGGTAAATTCGTTGACCAAATGCGGGTGCGATCCGCCATGCCCACCACCTTGAATAAACGATAAGTGCTCGGAGTCATGAATCTCTTGTGGCAGAGTGAACTTTCTAATCTCCGGTAGAAGAAGGTGTGCGAAGTCAGGTACTTCGACTTTCTCAGGAATCTCGTGCTCAGGCTTTTTCGCCGTATGTAACACGTGTGGCTCGTTTTCGATCAGCGTCCATTCGAAGCTTTTCTTGGTACCGTAGACATCGAAGCTCTCACGATACTGCCGCGCGACATCGTACAAGAATCGCCAGATATGCGCAGTGAGATCTGAACCCTTGTACTTAATATGGCAGGTTTCCACCGCGAACTTATTGCCTGATTTCTGTGCGATGTCGTCACGCACGGTCCCGGAACCAAAGCAACTTACGTACTCGGCCAATCCGTCGACGAGCCCCAAGCAAGGGCTGACCACGTGAGTGGCATAGTGCATGGGTATCATCTTCTCCCAGTACTCAGGCCACCCATCCATATCTTGCGGATGTGAAGCGGCGACGTGTTGGATTTTGCCCAACTCGCCTTTTTCGTACAAGTCTTTGATAAAGAGAAATTCGCGACTGTAAACGACGGTTTCCGCCATCATGTATTTCAGCCCCGTCTCTTTCACTTTTTCAACGATCTGTCGACACTCATCGATCGTTGTCGCCATCGGGACAGTGCACATCACGTGCTTGCCAGCATCCAGGGCTTTAAGCGACATCCACGCGTGATCGTTGATCGGGCTGTTGATGTGAACGAAATCAACATCGGAGTCTGTAAGAACGTCCTCAAAGTTGGTGTATCGCTTTTCGATACCAAACTGATCGCCGGCTTTGTTCAGTTCCTCCTCGTTTCGACGAGAGATCGCGACTACGTTCGTGTTGGGATGAGCTTGATAGATCGGAATAAACTCGGCGCCGAACCCAAGTCCTACCATCGCAACGTTAACGGTTTTCGTCATCAAACTTCTCTCTCAAAGTGGTTATTGGATTTCGCAAGGAAACATTCTTTCCCACGTCGCCGCAGAATTCAACAACCCATCATGAAGTTCGATGCCAGACCGTATGATGAAATGGACCGATGTCGAAAGCAGTAAGTCCTAAGTGACAAATTGTGTCATATGCAGAAACCACTTGCCCCAGAAGCGAATTCAGCTCCACACGCAATGCACTCTAGTGAATCGGCGAGCGGCTCATACATCTTGAATCTGCTGCATGATCGCTAGCAGCTGTTGGGCCCGCGCGATGCCGCCAACGCTCTGACCCGCTTGTTCGCCGCCATCTCCGGTGGCTGCGACCGATGCCGCTTCGCCCAGCGCTCCTGCTGCTGCGGCTGCCGAGGCTGCCGCGCTGTCG
>PKCQ01000576.1 GCA_002862265.1 Planctomycetaceae bacterium
AACGCAAGACACGCTGCGCGTCAGAAAGACCTTTAACCTTTTCGATTCTCTTCATCCCCAATGCTACCGCCTCGTAACGCAGTTCGAGACAAGGATCGGCAAGCATCGATGTGAGCAGTGCTTCACGTTTCTCGGAGTCACCGCGGGTCACATAAACAAACGCCCAATAGCGAGCCGCAGTATCTTCACTTAGTCGAGGTAGGAACTGCTCAAGTGTTGCCTTGGACGCTTTAGGATCGCGATCGGCCACGGTTTGGGCGACGGACAGCAACCAATTTTTGTTGACCTCAATGCTATTCTTCATCTGCTCCAGCACCGATAGCAGGTCTGTGCTCGAATCGTCTTGTAATTTGCGAGCGAGTGCGGAAGCTTGAGCTAAGTCCGATTCCTTGGCCAACTGACCAAGGTCGTCTGCGAATGAACTTGCCACAATACAAGAGAGCAGCAGGCACCCACGGATCGATTTCAGTTTCATTCATTTCACCTTCAGTTTTTGGTCAACGGGCCATATCTGGAGAATTCGGCCCCACTTCAGAAATGCCGTCGACCTTCGCAATTTACATTTTTCCTACACGATCAAACTAGCCAGTTGGGAAATAAATGGAAAGCCCCTGAGAGGCCTCTCTCACAGATTCAATTGCATTGCCTATTGCATTCATACTCCATCTGTGAGCTTGCCCAGCCGCCGTGATGAAATATGCCTCGACAAGCAATTTCGCGATAAACTACCCACCCTCAGGTCGAGTAGTCTACATTTCGATCAGGCTGCCCTAAAAAAACGAGTCAAATTATTGGTCCTCTTTCTTTTGCTCCTAAGTCTGGCACTGCTGCCCGCAGTCTATCCGCTAATAAAGGCGACCGAATGGATCTTCATAAGTGTCCTCATACTCTTCCACTCACTTGCCCCAAGCATTAAGAAACAGCCCCGTATTTCCGACGCGAAGCATTGTGCTTTGATGCCTAATATCTCCGAGGAGGGCGACCTGAAAGTTCGTAAAGTTCTTGGCGACGTTTCCTGGCGATGCAACTAGCTTGGAGCGTGAGGAGATCCATCCAAACATGAGAATCGTTGAGTTCTTCGGACAAAGACAAAAACGAACGAACGGCAAGACTCAGAACGAAAGCGGTCGTCAGCGAATTCTTTTTTCTGTTCGTTGCGATCGGTCATCCGAAACGCCCAATTTGTATGCCCCAAACGGTCTCATACCCACCTCGGGCGATCGCTCGTATCTGTTATCTCGTATTGGCTCTCCAGTTTTGAAGACTCTCTGGGGGCGTGATCTGCATCAGAGCTGAGCTTAAGAGGACCATAGCTTGGAGCTTACACTCCCTTGCCTTCTACTTTGAGAAATCTGAGGACGGCAACAGCTTTCAATTTCAATATGTATTGCCTCCTTGAGCATGGATAATTTCGTTGAGTAGCTGGAGCTGTGCAGGGGATCTGAGATGAAAAATGAGGTCATTCCCAGTCCAATTGGCAAAGTTATGTTCGAATTTATTTTGCTCTGGATCGATCAGCGTTAATAGATCATGAACACGTCGCTTTACTTTCAGGCCGATTTTCGAAATTGCGCCCGCTTCTTTTTTTGTCAACGGAGTTACTGAACGAAAAACATCGCAAGTGGACTGAAACTGAAGTTTGCTGCTAAGCGTCTGCTTCAGACCATTGCTGTAAGACGCGGGGAAGTTGACCTTGAATCTGGCTCTTGGTCAACACGGGAGAGAAGCCAGCTTCGGCAGCCCGCTCTAAACGCACGGCGTGGACGTGAGAGCCGAATGCAAGTCTCTGTGGTTTCTGGAGCATTCCGTCCAAGTGCTTGGCGATGCTTGGCAAATCGGCGAGAGATATTGCACCAAGGTCTAGGACACATCCGATAGGTGCAGGCTGATCTTCGGCCGGTTCCCAGTCGACCTTCGAAGAGTTATGGACTTTGAACCCAAAGGTCTCTGCGGCCGAACGCAGGACTGGAAGAAAAAAAAGGTCTTTGGTTATCAAAAGAATGGAAGCAGATTCAGTCACGATCAATTTTTCGCTAGAGAGCACTTGGGCCGACCACTCCCTCGGTCGTTAAAGCTTGTTCCGTTGGAAGCACGAAGATCTTGCCATCTCCAATGTTTCCCTCGGAGCCGGTTCGCGATGCCGACAGGATGACTTCTATCGCCCCCTCAAGCACATCGTCATCCACCCAAATCTCCAAGGCCAGTTTGCGTAACATGTTGACTTTGTATTCGATCCCGCGATAGGTCGCGGTCTGCCCTCGCTGGCGTCCGTAGCCCTGAGCATCGCAAACTGTCAGCCGGCGAACTCCAATGCGTTCCAGTGCTTCGCGAACTGCATTCAGCTTCGTTGGCTGCACGATAGCAAGTAGTAACTTCATCTTGAGGCAAGAATCCTTTTCGTGGCGTTGCAAGGAGACGTCTGGCGGTTTGTGATAATCGGAATCCGTCTAGTCCATTCCAATGCGGGACAATGAACTGAAGAACCGGCGGCTAGCGATGTGACGCTAATCTGAATCAACAAAGCTTTGCCTATGTTAACTAGTTTGCGATTTCTCTTTTGGCAATCGATACGTTGAGTTTGGCCGATAACGCTGAACGCGGCAATTCCCTGTATCGAGGACATGGATATTTCGCTTCGAATCCAACGCCAACGCCCAGGGATCTTGGTATTGCCCCGAGGCTACTCCAGGACCGCCCCAACATTCGAGCACTTCACCCTCGCGCGAAAAGCGTTGTATTCGGTGATTTCCAAACTCGGCAATCAGCAGCGTTCCGTCTTGGTCAAAGTCCATCCCATAAGGAGTCTTGAGAGCGCCAACTTCATTTCCCGGCTTGCCCCATATCTTGACTAGGTTGGGTTCGGGGGCCTTGCTTCTCACATCGAAAACTTGGATACGATGGTTGCAGGCATCTGCA
This sequence comes from Planctomycetaceae bacterium, assembly GCA_002862265.1. Classification (GTDB taxonomy): domain Bacteria; phylum Planctomycetota; class Planctomycetia; order Pirellulales; family Pirellulaceae; genus Aureliella. The sequence goes on from PKCQ01000576.1 coordinate 2,917, forward strand.
ACCCACAGAAGCCCTTCTTCGTCGATACGCAAAGCTTGGGGGCGAGAAAACTCACTGGGACCAGCTCCCTGAGCCCCCCACATGCGGATGAATTTGCGCTCAGAGTCAAACTCCTGAATCCGATCAATCTGCCCGTATTGTCCTACAAAGTAGTGCCCGCGCTGGTCTTGAACGACATCAGTCACAAAGTGGAATTGTCCTGCCGCGTCACCGAACTCTCCTCCGATCACTTTCGTCTCGTCCCGAGCACCGTCTGGATCGTAGAACAGGACGCGATAGTAGTGCGTGTCGGCAACCATCAGCTGATTTTCATTGCTCCATCCCAAGCCGGTGGGTTTGCCTTGCTTGATCAACGGCGTATTCCATGACCGAAGAAAAGCACCTCTGGGAGGCTTGTTGTTCAGTGCTTTGCCAAGGTCCGCCGCGTTTGGGTCAAAAACATGGATGCGCCCACTCTTGTCGACAATGTAGAGCTCATCTTTCGGACTTATGACCATCGCACGAGGTTTTTTCATCATCCCGTCAGACAAACCACTTCGTCCCCAAACTCGATCAGGCAAATATTCGGAGTCGGACAACTGAACACAGCCTGGCATGGCTGCGCCGGAACAGCCAAGGGCCGTCAAGCATGCCCCGCGCATGAGAAAATCTCTGCGTGAGCTATTCTGCAAACCGCTTTTCGAAGTTGGATCGGTCGGTGACATCACAAGGCCTATCTGTCAAAAATGGTCCCCAAATC
>PKCQ01000384.1 GCA_002862265.1 Planctomycetaceae bacterium
ATGCACTGAATAAGTCTTCTCGCCAAGGCGCTAATTTGCCAGTATCAGTCAAAATCGGCGACTCGGAAGACGCCGAATGCCCTGGTGCACCATCGAAGGATCGCAAGCTGGTCTCGGATCCGGATGATGTTCCGCTCGAGTCACAGCCGCACCCTTACGATGCTCCCAAGGCCGAGACCAATGACGAGCCTGATGCCGTAGCTTCTGCTAACGACTACTCGCCACGTGAACTCAGAATGCGTCGCGGAATCAATGAAACCTTGGCATACTTCCTGGAGCACCCAGAGACAGTTGTGCGCCGCGGCCCTTGGGCTCTGATGCACGCTAGCTTGCCTTTCGGAGTCGAATCTGAAGTCATTGCAGGCAATCGACAAGTCAACACATTGGGCTGGATGTGCTTCAACGGAAACTGCGCTCGCCAACGCATGTTCCAACCAACCAAACGAGGTTTTCGCCCTAACGTTGGTCCAGGTGTTCAAGGGCATGACGGTCAGTTCCTGGCAATTCTCGCTCAGTCTCGTGTTCAGTCCGACTATCCGATCAAAATCGGTTCTAGAGAATACACCATCGAAGACTTGGTGAAGTACGAAATGGCGACATGCCGCGAGCACTCCGAGCTGACATTCCAGCTGATCGGCCTGTCCTATTACTTGGAGGCCGATGCGACATGGCGTGACAACCGAGGACGCAAATGGAACTTGGAAAAGATGGTTGCGGACGAATTATCGCAGCCGATCAACGGCGTCGCTTGTGGAGGCAGCCACCGCTTGATGGGCCTGAGCTACGCACTAATTGAGCGTAAGCGAGCAGGCCTGCCCATCACGGGTGCATGGGCTCGAGCTGAAAAGTACTTGAACGACTACGTCAATTACACCATGACGCTGCAAAATCCTGACGGTAGTTTCAGCACCAACTGGTTCGAAGGCCGGGGCAACAAGCCCGACATGGAACGCAAAGTTCAAACGACGGGTCATATCCTGGAATGGCTGATCTACACGCTTCCCGATGATAATTTGAGATCGGAACGAATCCAGATAGCCATCGAGTACTTGCTAGAATCGATTGGAAAAAAGCCAAGCTACGATTGGCCCATCGGCCCGCGCGGCCACGCCCTACGTGCTCTCACACTCTATAACCAAAGAGTTTTTGGAGCCGAGCAGGGCCAACTAAAGCAGCACATCGCCTCGCTGCGTGACGAAGGCATGATCCGGTAGCACGCGCCACAAGGCTCCAAGTCAGACAGTTCGCTACAGCGACTGAGTTCCTCGAGCACCACTGTAGGCAGATAACGAGCTCGGCGGTGTTGCGACTTGGGATCGAGCCTATGAGAAGCGTATAATTTTCTTCGGACCCTGCCTTACCTGTGCTAGCCTACGAGCAAATCGTCGGCCTTGAACAAACCTTCTCCCCCGCTGGTTCAACTCCCACCGACGCTCTAACTGCATTGCCCCAGAGGTTACATTTGATTAAATTTTCGTTGCACCTTAACAGCGCCCAGTTACTGGCGGAAGATCCGCTCGTTGCTCCTGCGCAAGTGGAACAACTGGCCTTCTTCCTTCTCGTGTTGTCAAATACTAGTCAACACGTCACCAGGTTTGTCAGCTCACTCGCGAGATGCAGCGTATATAGTAATGTTACGCATCCATCCAAATTCAAAGCAAGGCTAAGTCTCCAACATGGCCACGCAACGCTTCACACGACACCTCGAAACCATGCTGGAGACAGCTGGGGCAATGGCGTTGCAGACCGGAACCGACTCGATGCTCGTTTTGCTCGATGGCTCCGCTGACTGGGAAAAGCTGCGGGATACGGTTCCCAAAGACGTCGAGCAGATCATTGTCGCGGCCGACCATGAGCAAGACCTGGATGGTGCCGAGGCAGCAGGATTGTCAGCTCTCCCCCTCAACAAAGAAAACTCGCCGCTCCTCGAGCGACTGCAACACGCATTGCTGGAAGCTGTCGCTGACGGACTGCTGAAGAGCAATGAAAACGTAGTAGCGATCTACAGTGGTTTTGAGAACCACAAGATCGACTCGATCAGTCACATTCGCTTGGACGACCGCCTCAAGCGACTCACCAGCCGCGATCTACAGAAGCTAGAAAGCAGTGTTCCGCTTAAGTCACTTAAAACCGTGATCGACCTCGCTTCTCAGATCGGCCGCGAAGGCCGCGAGGGCAAGAAGGTTGGAACGATTTTCGTCGTCGGCGACACACGTAAAGTCCTCTCGCACTGCAAGGACAGTGGTTTCGACCCGCTCAAAGGTTACAAACGCGAGAACCGCAGTCTGTTCGACGCCAAGGTTCGGGAAGACATAAAAGAGATAGCGCAGATGGACGGCGCCTTCATCGTCTCGCCTGACGGAACGATCGAACGCAGTCGGCAGATCATCGAAGTCGCTCACGCAGAACTCTCTCTATCCAAAGGTCTTGGAGCGCGACATTGGGCCGGTGCAGCGATTTCCCAGATCACCAAAGCGATCGGAATCGTTGTGAGTCAATCCACCGGAACCGTTCGACTGTTTCAGAACGGTCACACTGTGCTTCGCATTGAGCCAATGGACCGCGCCGTCGCTTGGCAAGAGTTCAACTACGAACCGCCTCCAGCAGACGAAAGCTAGACGCTTCTTCGTGGGATTCCCAGTTACGAGCCACTGCTCCAGCCGAGAATCTCCTCCATCATTTCGGCCGGAAGACCAATCGGACAGACCTCAATGTCCCCAAACAGCTTTACAGTCTCCTTCAGCTGCATAGCAGGCTTTTGAGCCACAAATGTCAAAGTCGCATCGGCTTGAAAATACCTTTCGCCCACGTCGCCTGTTTCTGCATTCACGCCAGTTGGAATATCAATCGCAACCCGCTGTGCGACATGAGCGTTCGCCCACTCAATCCACTTACGAAACGGAAAGCGAGGCTCGCCAGTGACTCCAGTACCGAGCATCGCGTCGATGACCAATTCAGCTTCGGCAATCTCTTGCTTCAGATCGTCCGCAGCAGCGCCTTCTCCTTCCACCAGGCGAACATTACTCGGACAGCTTGCATTGAGAATCTCCCAATTCGCGAGATTGTCTGCTGACAGGCGAACCACTGGTCCCAGCAATAAGCAGCGACAATCCCATCCCGCTGCAAGCAAGTGCCTTGCAATGACTAACCCATCACCACCATTGTTGCCGCGACCGCACACGATCAAGGTCTTGGGTTGCCCGGAGTAGCGATTCTTCAACCAACTGACACAACCGAGTGCTGCATTCTCCATCAGCACCAGCGAGTGCATGTGGTACTTTTTCATCGCAACGAGATCCACACGTCGCGCTTGCTCGGTCGTCAACACACTCTGTTTTAACGAATCCCAGGCTGTCACGAATCTATTTCCAAGCTATCATCAGAAGTGATGGTAGGGCCAACAGAGCCTGCTATCTCATCACTACCTTCCTTTGCGAACCAGAATAGCACAATTACATGCCACTTTACGAATACGACTGCAAAGACTGTAACGCGACGGTAGAAGTCCTCGTTCGCAGTCAGGAAGAAAAACCAGAATGCCCAGACTGTGGCAGCGTGAGGCTGAAAAAGATTCTCTCCGTCGCGGCAGCCCCTAACATGAACGGCTCAAGTCTTCCCATGGCCGCCGAAGGCGGCCG
>PKCQ01000383.1 GCA_002862265.1 Planctomycetaceae bacterium
CGATGTCGACGCGCTGGTCGACTGCCACACCACGAATGGATCGCTGCACCAATATCAGCTCACTTACGACATCCCTCACAACCCGGCCACACCTGCCAGTGTCGAAAGCTGGCTCCGCGGCAGTTTGATGCCACAAGTTCGCGAGCGTCTGGGCGATAAGGGATTCAATACTTTCTGGTACGGCAACTACGATCGAGGGCACGGTCGCTGGAGTACTTATGGGTACGAGCCGCGTTACAGTACAGAGTACATGGGGTTACGCGGGAAGATTGGAATTCTGGCCGAATCATATTCCTACGCCAGCTATGAGACACGCGTCAAAGTTTCCTATCACTTCGTTGAAGAGATACTCCGAGGCTTGGCGGAAAACCACGAAGCGGTTCGTGAGATGATCGATGCCGTCGAAGCTGCCCCCAAAGCTGGAAGTCCATTGCCGCTGCGGGGGAAGATCGTGAAGACGGCTGAAGGCGTGACGACCAAAGGATACCAGAAGCCAGATGGGAGTACTCCTCGGCCTCCGTATGGAGAACATTCTTTCGCTGAGCACGAAAAGAAAGACTACGTAGTTGATCTTTGGAATCGCACTCAAGCGACACACGTCGTTGATATTCCCAAATACTACGTACTGCCCGCCCAGTACGCTTGGGCTGCCAGCCGACTTGTTGGTCACGGTGTGCAGATCCAGCAGTTGACCGAGAACCAAGCAGCCAAGGGTTCTGTCTACCAGGTTTCGCAAGTCGAAAAACTCTCAGAGTTTCAACTGCACAGCCGACTGAAAATCGAAGCCGTAGGCACGGATATGACGGCTGATCTCGGCGCCGGTTGCTTCGTCATCAACACTAATCAACCGCTCGGTGTTCTCGCTTCGTACCTGCTAGAGCCGATGGCAGACGACGGACTTGCGGCTTGGAATTTCTTGGATCCCGACTGTGAGGCGAACAAGCCGTTTCCTGTTTTCCGTATCAATCAGACCATATCTGCAGATGTTCTAAAGCCAGTTGCGCTGATCGACAACACAGAACAAATTACGCTGGATCGGCTGCAAGCACCGGAAAAACGTGTGCAATACGGAGGCCGTAGAATTCGCAGCCCACGTTGGCTGAAGAATAGCAGTGACTTTGTCATTACTGGCGGCTGGGGCAGAACCTACGCTGTTGACGCTGCTACCGGATCACGTCGCCCGCTAACTGAGATGGACTCGTTTCGCAGCAAGTTGTCAGAGCTGGAATCGTTCTCGCCCGAACAAGCTCAAGCTGCCGCAACCATTTCCGCATTCACCGATGATTGGAAGTTCGCTACGGTTTCCCATGACAACGATTTGTACTTCTTTGATGCAGAGAGCAATGAGGTTCGACAGCTGACGGATTCCTCAGATGAGGCCGAGCGGCTTTCGGACCTGAGCCCGACTGGCGAACACATCGCCTTCGTTCGTGACAACAATCTGTGGCTCGTCGATTGCAAGACAGCGGAGCTCAAGCAACTCACGCAAGATGGTTCCGTCGAACTTTTAAATGGAATTCTCGATTGGGTCTACCAAGAGGAACTTTACGGACGCGGCAACTTCAAAGGCTTCTGGTGGAGCCCGGATGGTTCGCAGATCGCAATGCTGCAGCTCGATCAAACGCCAGTACCGAGTTACCAAGTTTCAGACAGCACGACTTTCGGCCAATCGCTGGAAGCGACCCGTTATCCTAAAGCCGGACAGCCTCTGCCGACCGCGCGAGTTTGGCTGCTGGACATCGCCACAGGCGAAAAGCGAGAAGTGGATCTATCCAAATGGGAATCGAACGATCGGCTGATTGGTCGTGTCACTTGGTCGCCCACAGGACAACTTTGGCTTCAGGTTTTCAACCGTGTTCAGAATCGATTAGAACTCGTCCGAGTGAACCCCGAAACCGGTGTTACCAAGGTTCTTTTCACCGAAGAGAGTCCCGGCTGGATTGAAATTCGCGGAGTGCCCGAGTTCTTGCCCAGCGGCGAGTTCCTATGGCTAAGCGATCTGCCCACGGGACGCACTCATCTGTTTCGAGTCGACGCTACCACCGGCAAACGGACGCAACTGACCAAGGGGGAATGGGAGATCGATGCTCTCGAGCTGATCTCGTCAGACTTCAAGACGGCTTTTGTATCTGGCAACATCACGAGTCCCATCGAACGCCAACTTCTGGCGATCGACTTAGAGACCAACGAGCTTCGGCAAGTCACCGCTGCTCCTGGAACCCACCGCGTATACCTCAATGCCTCGGGTGAGTTCTTCTTCGACGTATTCAGCAGTACGGATTCGCAGCCTGTTGCAACTCTGCATCGCGCGGACGGAGAACTCTTGCGAGTGATCGAAGCTCCCATTTCAGATCGACATCAATTTATCAGTATCGATCCACCAAGCACCTTTGCGATCAGAGCACGCGATGGTGTGGAGCTCCAGACACAGTTGATGCTCCCGAAGGGTTTTGATCCCAAGAAGCCGAGTGGGAAACTGCCGGTGTTATTCCATGTTTACGGAGGCCCGCAAGCTCCAACAGTGAAGAATGAATGGCAAAGCCGTTATTATTGGTGGCACCAAATGCTCTGCCAGAAAGGTATCGCGGTAGTGCTTTGTGACAATCGAGCCTCTCGCGGCCGAGGTGTGAAGGACACTTGGACCATTCGGGGCGACATGTGCCGTGTCGAGTTACAGGACTTGGAAGACGCAGTGAGATGGGTGAACGAGCAACCCTGGGCCGACTCTGAGCGAGTCGGTCTGTGGGGCTGGAGCTACGGAGGCTACTTCACATCCTATGCACTCACTCACAGCAAATTGTTCCAGTGTGGTATCGCAGGCGCACCAGTGACTGACTGGCGCAACTACGACGCGATTTATACCGAACGGTATATGGACTTGCCGCAAAATAATGCAGCGGGCTACGAGTCCAGCTCCGTAGTGAAAGCTGCTGGGAATTTGCACGGCAACCTGATGCTGATTCATGGCGAGCGGGACGACAATGTGCATATCAGCAACACTTTTCAGCTCGTCAACGCACTTCAAGCCGCTAACAAGCAGTTTGACCTGATGATATATCCTCGCAATCGTCACGGCATTGTCGATCCAAAGCAGCGTTATCACATGTTCCAGATGATGACGCGATTCTTAGAGAGACATCTTGAACCAGGTGTGCCTGCGGCACCGATTGCGATTCCCAAGTAGATTGACGAAGCCTGAGCGATGCGATCCAGCCCCCTCTACTCGTCACCTTGCGGAACAAGCCAGATCATGAAACCTGGCGACGATGCTTGGGCTTTCCGAACACCTTTATCGGGAATGAGCGTTCGGCGATGGAGAACGATGCGTCCAGCTTCTCCATAGGCTTCCGTTTTTTTTCTCTCCTGCAGTATCAAAAGTGAAGGAGCCACCCAGGAACTCTTTTAGCGGGAGTTGGGTTCGATTCCCATAGCTCGAAACCAGCTTCCCATCAGTAGATCCTGTGCAGCAAAAGCACTACCGATACGCGTCTTGCTCCGCAAGTATCATTTTATCAAGCAAGCGCAAGCTGCTAACAATCGTCCGCACGGGCAAAACCAGTGCCACGCTATGACGCGATCGGCCGAAGCCCGGATTCCAGCGAAAGTTTTATACTTTTAAAGCCAACCAAGCCGAACCA
>PKCQ01000141.1 GCA_002862265.1 Planctomycetaceae bacterium
CATGTCCAGAAAGGTATGTCTGGAAAGGCATGAAGTAGTGCCCGAGCATCTTCATACCAGAGCTCATCAGGCCCCGATGCTTCAGCTCACCAAGCATCAAGTCAATCGCAAGCGGTAGTTTGGTCGATGCGAGCAACTCGTACTTGGATTGTTCCAGAAGTTCCTGTAGCGGTAGATTCTGTCCAAGTCGCTCAAGTAGGATCTTGAAGAAGTAAGCTTGTTCGACATATTCTTCACGGGGCAGCATGATCAGGATCCAACAGTTTGGCTGAAAGGAATTCCACTACTTCTTTTCTCGAATTCTCATCGAGAAAAGTCATAATGTGCCCCTTGTTCTGCGCAGTGTAATACGTTGTCTCTACCTTTACGCTCAGCAGCTTTTCGTGCAATGCCTTGCTGCTAGCATGAGGGACAATCAAGTCTTTGTCACCGTGGAAAAACAGAAAGGGCGGCGATCCGGCTTTTGCGTACTCAACAGGGGAATACTTCTTGTACTGCTCTGGCACTTCCTCTCGCGTGCCACCGAACACGTAAGCCAGCGTGCGAGCGTTGCTTGGAATAAAACTGAACTCGCAAGGCGCTCCTCCAGCGGCTACAGCCTTGTAGACTGGATCGCCCTTTTGTCGGTCGAGTGCGAGCAGACTCACTAAGTGTCCGCCAGCGGAATATCCCCAAAGCGCAATACGGCTCTTGTCGCCATTCCAATCTCCTGCATTGGTCAGCGCCCACTTCACGGCAGCACGGCAATCTTCCAGCTGATCCTGGATCTTGTGCTTCGGCGCCAGGCGATAATTGACACTGACTGCCACGAATCCGGCGTTCGCTAATTCGCGGCCATGCATGATTAAGTCGAGCTTGTCGCCCAGCGCCCAGGCGCCACCGTGTACCATAACCACGATCGGATACGGCCCTTCTCCTTTCGGATAGTAGACGTCCGCCTTGACTTTCTTGCCGTCCACTTCACGATACGCAACGTTCCACTTCGTCGTGATGGGACCTTTGGGTCCCCTACGATTCGCAGCTTTTGCCTCAGCCTTTATCGAATCTTGTGCTTTAGCAATTGGGCTACCTGCTAACGAGGCGATGAAAGCAGACGAAATGATGAGCACCCTAAGTGTCTTAGCGTTAACTCGAGCCAGTAGACATTTGGGGGTTGTTGCCAGCAAACCCGGCTGTACAAGCTCCATCGATAAAATCCCTTTTTGGACGAGTGGTCAGGTTACCCCAAAACTGCTAGCAGCTTCTGGAGATTCTACCATCTGTGGATCTAGCCATATTTTGACTGTAGTGGGAACATCGTCTCGACTGCCAGTTGATCGAAGGTGGCATTTCCAATGCACCCAACTACGAGATTACGGAAGGATGGCATGGACCTTTGGTCTATAATAGACGGCTATCAATCAGTTTCCTACCGGCCAGCGTACGTAACATAGTCGATTAGATTTTCAGTTTGTGAGCCGACCTACCTCTGCGTTGTAGACTTCCCTTAATTCGGTGAGACGCTATTGGAATTTGCTCAACTGAGCAAACTTGAGACGATGATTGGCCTTGCGATTTTCCCGACACATCTTGCCCTTTCCAAGAACATGACCAAGCAATTTAGTAGCGTTCAAGCAGCTGTAGAATCCATCCGCCGGGGTGAAGTTGTCATCGTGCTTGACGCGGAGGATCGCGAGAATGAAGGCGACTTCATTTGCGCTGCAGAATTGGTGACGGCTGAAACGATCAATTTCATGCTTTCGGGTCGCGGCCAGCTTTGTTGTCCAGTTCTGCCCGAAGCCTGCGAGCGACTGGAGCTCCGACCGCTCGTAGAAAACAATAACGCGCCACTGCAAACCGCCTTTCGAACGCCCGTAGACTACAACGGCAGCAAGACTGGGATTACCGCGGCCGAGAGAGCTGAAACAATTCGGCGGCTGGCTTCAGCCGAGACCACATCTGAGCATTTTGTTCGCCCTGGACACGTCTATCCTCTGGTTGCAAAAGAAGGCGGAGTGCTTCGCCGAGCTGGTCACACCGAAGCCGCCGTCGACCTACCGCGTATGGCGGGACTTGCACCCGCTGGCGTTCTCACCGAAATCTTGGACGAATCAGGCGATCGTGCCACGCGGGATCAGCTACTCCAGATCGCCGAAGAACACGACCTTGAAATCATCACGATCGAACAGCTCATCTCGCATCGGCGAACCAGCGAAAAACTGGTTAGCCGAAGTGCCGAAGCGCAGCTACCAACTCGAATCGGCGAATTTAAGATCACCGTTTTCGATGTGCAATACGAAATGCAAGAACCTATAGCAATTTACATGGGAGACCTGCAAAACGATCAAGGGCAGGCACCGTTGGTTCGTATGCACAGCAGCTGCTTCACTGGAGACTTGATTCAATCATTGCGATGCGACTGTGGCGATCAATTCACCATGGCTCTCAAGATGATCGCGAGCGAACAACGTGGAGTGCTGGTCTATTTGCCACAGGAAGGTCGCGGAATCGGGCTAGCTCAAAAGATTCGTGCTTATGCACTGCAAGAAGAAGGTATGGACACCGTCGAGGCGAATCATGCACTTGGATTCAAGGCGGACATGCGCGACTACGGAATCGGCATTCAGATATTAAAAGATCTTGGACTGAAGGAGATTCGGTTGCTTACCAACAATCCAAAGAAGACGGAGGCTTTCAACTTGCGCGGGTTCGATCTTAAGGTTGTTGATCAAGTGCCAATCATCTGTGAACCGAATCCTCATAACGAGGCTTACTTGAAAGCAAAACGCGAGAAAATGGGCCACGAGTTTCCCGAATAGTGCGGCCCTCTACTGAGCTGCGATTAGAGGGTTTTCAAATAGGCAACTAAATCTGAAATCTGCTGCTCCGTGAGCTCAGCTCCGCCGCCAATCTCATCTGGACGATGCCACTTCTCGAAGACCTTGGCTAATGTCTTGGCGCGACCATCGTGTAGCCAGCGAGCCTTACGATAAACGCCAACAAGGCTTGGAGTGTTGTAACCATCGTACTTGTCAGAGTCGCGAATCATCCCAACATCATGCTTGAGCCCGTCGGTAAAAAGAGTGCCCGAATGACAATCGCTGCACCCGACTGAGCTGCTCGTGAACAATTCCTTGCCGCGACGCACGGAGTCTGCATCTTTGGGATTATTCTTAAATGGATTCGGAGGCGTCTCGAGGCTTTCGAGATAAGCCCGCAAAGCCTGTAGGTCTTCCTTGCTGGCTTCTTTCCCTTGCATTGTAGAAACGAAGGATTTCTGCAGCGAATCGTTCAGGTCTTCTTGCCAACCATGCCAAGTCCAAGGTGCGGTATGTTCGACGCCGGCTAGCGGCAAGACGGTCTTGGTCGTGCGTGCTGTTCCGTCATTCCAAGTATCCATCGCCTTAGCATTGCTGCCACCGTCCTGATGACACGAATGACAACTATACCACTGGTCCAGACTTCGCTCGGCGTCATAGAAGATCTCCATGCCTCGGTGCAACATCTTCTCTTTTGCTTCTTTCGGCTGTCGCCCAAGGAGGATTTCACGCACCACCTTTCGGGACTCAAGATTCACAACCTGAATGGCATCGAGCAGGTGATTGGCAATGTATACCGTTTCATTATCGCTCGCTGCCTGCATGCCCATCGGCCG
>PKCQ01000060.1 GCA_002862265.1 Planctomycetaceae bacterium
CAATCGATCGAATGATCGAACAATCGATCGACCAATCGGTCATGAGCATGCTTGGGCCCTGGTGATCCCCCGGGCGGGTCGGAATAGGCGCCAGGAGTGCCACCCATCTAAAAAATTGCCCCAGGAGCGCCAGGATCCCCCTGTAGCTTAAGAGAAGCTGTTCCAGAAGCTGGCGACTCAGCGATCGAGTTGTCACTCTGGGCTAGCACACGTCCAAAGATGTCAAGCACTTCAACAACCGAATCTAATGCTGCTCCCGTGCGGTCAATGTCGATCCACACAGTCGAACCAGCGGTACCCACAAATTTGTAGACATCGAGATCGGATTCGGTAGCAATGTTTCCTTGTACAGTAAACCCAAGACGCAGGTTCTCATCTCCGGCGTCTAGATCGTCAGCGAGCTGGCCGAGCAGCTGGGCCTGAAGAGGTCCATTGTTGCTTCCAGAGCTTTGTACTTCATCTGGCTCAAGTTCCAGAATCGTATTAACATTCCTATCATTGGACAGCGACTCGAGAACAATACCTTGCCATTGTCCTGGTGCTCCAGTTGATGCACCGTTCCCGTTCGTATCTGTTTGGACGTCACCGTCTGGCCCAAAACCGGCTCCAACGGTATCGTCGGCCAAGCTCGTCATAATGACGGGGAAGCCTGGTACACCTAGAATCCTGACTGCACCGCCGATTCGATCCGGGATATCAAGGGCAGTTCCGGTTGCAGTGATCGCTGCTCCATTGCCAGACTTAACGACCAAACTCTCGCCAGGGCGACTCTGCAAACGCAATCCACCGAAAGTGTGGAAGTTGCCTACCACGATATCGTCCTGAAGGATGTGCACTATGTCGGTGTCATCCCAGACGGCCTCTGTAGTCAATTCCGTAACGCCACCACGAATATTCATTCCATTGAGGCTATTGCCTGCAAGGAGGTTCCCGCGGACCAACGGACCTACGTTCCCGATCGCTCCGGGCATGCGGTCACTTGCACCCGTTTCACGCCCACCATCTTGGACCGAGAAGGATTTGAGGGAATTCGCATCGATGCTAATCGCTGCAGCTCCATCGGTATTGTCGCGAATCACATTGTCGATGATGACAGGCTGACTACCACGTACAAAGATCACGCTCTCATCATGTGTCCCACGCCCAACTCGAGTGCCAGCCCCGAGATTGCCGCCCAAGCCATTTGCATTGTTCTCAAAGGTCGAATTTGCAACGCGTGCATCGGCCTGATGCAGCTCAAGGGCGTTGAAACCTGCGAATCCGCCGGGCAGCGAAGATATACCACCAGCGAATGTAACTAGGGTGTGATCCAAGCTCAGCGAGGACTCATGTCTCGCTACAATACCCGACCAATCGCCTGGATTGGAGGAGGTGGTTGCACCATCATTATTGGTATCAAAGACACCAGCAGCTCCGTACCGGTCATCAAAACGACTGGTGAAGATAATGGGCTTGCCATCTGTACCTTCGGCAATCAATTGTCCACTGATACCCACCTCGATCCGCGAGCTCGTCGACTTGATCAAGATGCCCGGATCAATCGCAAGTCTCGCGTCAGGACGAGCGCGGTGAATGGAAGCTATCGTGGGATCTGGATGCTCGGACCCTAAGTCCTGGCCTGCATCAACAAAACTGGTGGAATCGGAATCCAACTCAGCAACCAGTGTGAAGGGACTACCCCCTCCATTGGCACTACGGTACAGGTATCGACCGACAAAATCACCGGTCGCACGTGGCAAGCTATTCAGCTGCACGCCGCCCGTTGAACCAACTGTGTGGATAGTGGTAGCAACGCTAGGCAAGCTTTCCCCACCGAATCGATCGACCCAGCTCACAATGTAGCTGTGTGTCTCGCCAGGGGCCAAACTTCCTGACGCATCATTGAAAGTCACCAAGCTCACATCTGGTCGCGCTGTGTCATGTACCGCACCACCTGGGGTCCCACGAATCAGCAAGTTCTGACCAAGCACGTGTGGGATGTCGGTATCGTCAAAGCGAGCTTGGACATCCAGTTGATCGATTTCGTTTCCAGCAAGTGTTTCGACTCGGATGAACAACCCGTTGATTGAATTGTCTTCCAGCATCGTACCGCGGATGTCAGGACCGATCCGGCTGTAATCGGAGTTAAAGGTATCAGCTAGTTGATACCTTGGTTCGGTGAAGACTGTTTCTTCAAAACTGTCGGGATCCGCCGACATTGCGGAGTCAGCACTCTGGCTGATTCGATTGTTCAGCAGCGTCGGTCGTGCTTCACTCACCTGCAGCGGGCTGACCGTCGGGCTTGGGAAGGTTGCCAAAACTTGCCCACCGCCGAAACGCATATCTGCGTACCCGACATAGTTCAGGAAGATTCCTTTACGCTCAAAATCTCCGCGACCTTGTGCACGATCCACATCATTGCGGAATTCGATGCCGCCCCATTGGCCGGCTTGCGGTTGGGTCGGAATCGGATTGGTATCGATACCAATGCTCTCATCATCGATACTAGTAAAGATAACTGGATTACCAGGTGTTCCCAGAACTTGAAGACCTGCAAAGCTATTGTCTGTACCTGCGTCACGACTTCCCACAACGACTCGACTGCCGCCCATTTTAAAGATGGCACCGGCATCGATCATGGCGGTGACGCCCTGTGGAATCTCTAATGAAATCCCGTCAGAAAGCATGCCATTGCCAAGCCCACCACGTCCAATTTCGTAAGCAGGATTGTCAGCTACCGTCGAGGCGTCATCATCTGCCCCCATCGTTGCAGCTATACGAATGATGTCACCAGAGGAGCGATTTACGATTGCTTCTGGGATAGACGAGAACGGCGCCGTCGACTCACCGGTACTCGTGCCAGTAAAGTCCTTGTTCACGTACACAGTTTTCGGGCCGCTTGGCGCCACATCTGCGGGAGCCGCCGCGCGGAACCAGAAGTTGAACTCGCCACCAGCGAGTCCGTCACCATCTCCGTCCAGCGCTGAACCACTGATGTCGACGATTGTTGAGTCAACCTGTGGCTCAAAACTCACGCGTAGTTCATAAGGCCCCTCGCTTGTCCCACCGCTTCCGGTGTTGTCGATGACAGGGTTGAAGTCCTCGTTGCCGGATGCTGTAACACCGATCAGATAAGTGCCTTCCGTAACATCCATTTTGATGTACGAATCAGAACTGAAGTAGTTGTCATTGGATGCAACCACTTCGAGTCCATTGACAGTTTCACGGAAGAGCGTAACGTGAGTGTTTGCATTGCTGCTGTCGCTGAGACGCTCTGCCATGGTCTCGATCGAAATCTGCCCAGATACTCCGGGCGGCACATCAAAACGATAGAGGTCGACATCTTTATTGTCAGGACGGAAAAGCATCTGACCATGAACAACATCATGATCACCAGGATACACATCTTCATTGTTGGTCGTCGCCGCCCCACGACGCGCCATAATCGTTCCATCAGGCAGATCTTGAATCTGACTCAACCCAAGCATTTGACCAAAAACACAAAAACCACCAATGAATTTTTCCCTTTTACCGTCCTTGTGAAGTTTACGTGCCCCACAAGAGTTTCCGTTTTCTGCTCAAAACCTCACAAATATGTTTTGTTGAGCTGACTGCCGAAAAAGCAACTCTTGAAAAAGCTCTTGAGA
>PKCQ01000584.1 GCA_002862265.1 Planctomycetaceae bacterium
CGTTCGGCCAATGCGATGCACGTATGACTCGCTGTCGTGCGGCAAATCGAAATTGATGACGTGACTCACACGCTGCACATCCAGCCCGCGAGCAGCCACATCGGTTGCGACGAGGATGTTGATCTTCCCAGCTTTGAGTTGGTCCACCGTACGTTCGCGACGAGCCTGAGGAAGATCGCCATTGAGTGCCGCCGCTTTTAAACCGCGTGCAGCCAGGTGTTCGGAGACCGAGATGGTTTGGTCTTTGGTTTTGGTAAAAACGATTACGCCATCGCATTCATCTATCTCTAGCAAACGAGCCAGCAATTCGACCTTTTGCTTGTTTTCGATGAATACACATCGCTGTTCGACGGAATCTGCGGTCAGCTGTTTTTTTCGAACGACAATCTTGTAGGGATCGTGGAGATGTTGGTCAGCGATGCGTTGGATTGGCTCAGGCATGGTTGCCGAGAAAAGCGTCATTTGCTTTTCTTCCGGCGTCTGCTCCAGGATCTTTTCGACGTCTTCTTGGAAACCCATGTTAAGCATCTCATCGGCTTCGTCCAGAACGACGCACTGTAGCATGTCGAGCTGTAGGGTGCCCCGATTTAAGTGATCGATCACTCGACCAGGTGTGCCAACTACGACTTGGACTCCGCGTTTTAGGGCTCGAAGTTGACCGACGTAGTCTGTGCCGCCGTAAATCGACGCGATTCGCAGCTTAGGCAAGTTCGCGCCATAGGTCTCGAAGGATTGGGCGACTTGCGTAGCCAACTCGCGGGTTGGAGTCAGAATCAAAGCTTGAGGCAATCGAGCTTTGGGCTGCAGGTTGGAGAGAATCGGCAGGGCGAATGCAGCCGTTTTTCCAGTTCCGGTTTGAGACTGGGCGAGGATATCGCGGCCGGCCAACATTTGCGGAATGATCTTCTGTTGCACTGGAGTCGGGTTGACGTAGCCGGCAGCCTGCACGGCCAGTTCCACTCGACGGTCCAATTCGAAATCGGTGAAGAGTGTTTCGGAGTCTTTCTTGCGGAGCTTTTCTTCTTCAGCTTTCGGGGCAGTTTTCTCAGTCTGCGGTGTGGCTGCTTCGGCCTGTTGAGATTCGCTGTTCGCTGGCGTTGCTTCTTCCGATGTCTCAGCAGTCGTTTCGACTTTTCCCGCTGATGCTGTTTCGAGATCTTCCACTTCGCCAGAATTAGCTTCCAAACTCTCCGCGGCTCCTGCCGATTCGGCAGAGTCCGCGTCGATGTTTACTTCTTCCGCTGACTCAGTTTCTGGCAACTCTGCTTTGACTTCAGTCGCTTCTATCTCAGCAGTCTCAGCCTTAGCAGTCTCAGCCTTAGCAGTCTCAGCTTCGGCCGATTCCTGGGGGGGAGGTTCAACCATTTCTTCGGTTGTCTGCGTTTCGAATGTCGTGATCGCAATCGTTGCCGCGTCGAATGTCATCGTATCGATAGATGTGGTTTCTGTCGCTGCGCATTGTGAAAGAATGATTGAAGAAGCACTCTCTCCAGGAACTGCTTCTGGCATTGACAACAGCTCCGCAGACAAATTGGTCTCTGCATCTACAGACGGATTCTCAGGATAATTGTCTTTGTCATTCGCCATGACCGATTTCTCTTGCTCTTGCTAGGTGCGCACTCAGCCCGCGGATTGCCGACGAGGTCGCGCAGCTTCTTTGCTGCATGAATGAAACAGTTTTTGTTCCCAAGAATTGAGGACGCGAAATGGCAGGTGCATTCCTCAAAATTGGGGCCAGCAAGTGTCCGACGCTCTCATTCAAACCTCTGAGACAATGTGAAACCCTTGGTCGGTTTTCTCTCGAGGTATAGGGAAGAAGCTTGTCTTCCCGCCCAAAATATCCGTCAGGACAATACGTTCTTGCTGAAATCAGGCAACGCGTGACTTTGCTTTATCAAGCAACCCTGGGAACCATTTGGCTTGCGAAAAATCGCAGCTCGATGGTGGCGACTGAGCAATCAACGGGGTAATATTCGTTTTTTGCGGCTCAGGCGACTTCATTGGGACTCTTTCTCGGCCGAATTTCCGCTCTTCAGACAAACGCCATAGAGAAGGAACGGCCAGCGAGTCAATGACTTTGCACTGCCTCCGCAAGATCCTATCCGCACTTGGAAAATGCCGATAGTGAGAAAATGCTCGAAATAGGAAGTTCGCGAATCTTGCGCACAAGTAAGGGCATCAGCTGATTCCTCTCTCAGCGCATATAATTTACAGCATTGCATGCTAAAGGATTACTTAGAGAGTGCCACTTGGGCATTTTCTAGCAATTGCGAAAAGAGTGGGAGCAGCTGCTTTTTGCGACTGACCACGTTCTCGAGCTCGTAAACGTAACGCTCGAGGCTCGGATAGTTCGCGGACTCCCAGAATTCCGGTTCGTGGGACATCAACAACACGCTACCATTGGAAATGATGTCGGTTACAAAGAGGGCTGCGAAGTCGAGGTTGTTTTCCGAGGCATGTGTAAGTAATGCCTCGTGCAGCTCGCTCTTGCGTTCCCAAAAGAGATCGTAGCCAATCTCTTCAATCTGAGAGATTGAGAATACGTGGCCGCGATCCTCAAACTGCTTGCAGTCTTCCCGTACGACCTTTGCTGCGGCTTGCGTTCGCAATGAGGAGCCGACTGCGAAGAACTTTTGAACAAACTCATCAAGATCGACAGAACATTTCTCGCCTAACCACTGAAGGGCTATCTTGTCGACTTCAGTCGTGGTCGGCGAGCGTAGATTCAGCGTGTCGGAAATGATTCCTGAGGCCATGCAAAGGGCGATTCCTGGAGTTGGATCGATTCCACTTCCACGAAACTTGTTCGCCACTAATGTGCAGGTCGAACCCACAGGTTCGTTGTGAAAGCGAATGGGTTGGTCCGAACGCAGGCTACCGCCGAGCCGGTGATGGTCGAGCACTTCGATGATGTCTGACTCATCGGCTCCCATAACGGCTTGGCTTAGTTCATTGTGATCAACCAAAATCAGCTTCGTTTTCGGCGGACTGATCAAGTCTGACTTCGAAAGTACTCCGGATAGGCAACCTTGATCGTCAAGCACGGGGAACAAACGCTGCGGTGATCGCTCCACCAACTTACGCGCGTCTTCCACGGGCAACTTGGGCGACAGTGTCAGGCAGTCGCGATGAATGGCAGAATCGATCCGTCTCGCCGACTTGATTCGCATCGTCGTAGTCGCGGTATCGTATTGGCTGCTAATGACGGTGGTACCGTTGAGCTTGGCGAGTTGCAGTAAGCCAGGCGAAAGGTCGTACCCGCCCGTTACAACCAACACTCTGACTTTGTGCTCAAGCGCGGGTAGCTGAATCGTCGGGCGGTTTCCGCTAACAACAAGAAGCTCCGAAGGCTCAAATTGGTGCAATCGTTGCGTGAATCCTTCAGCCGACATGGCGCCGACCATGATAGTGAAGTCGGTGATTTCCTCGACTTCTTCAGAGTGCTGCAACGTACCTTGCAGGACCGAACAAACCTTGTCCACGGAACTGTGGATTCTTCGTGAGAGCCTGGAGTCGCCGTCGCCTTCGAAGATGACCTTGAGCAGATCGAGCAGCGTGATCATGCCCACGAAGCGTTGTTGGCGATCGAGTACAGGAGCGGCGCCGATTTTCCGCTCCTTCATTC
>PKCQ01000582.1 GCA_002862265.1 Planctomycetaceae bacterium
CAGCCACGCTGTGGATATCGAAAAACTCAGTCGCTTCTGCACGACCAAAGCGCAGAAGAAAACGATGGAAGGCTTAAAAGGTGGCCGCGTCGACATTGTCATCGGGACGCATCGCATCGCTTCTAAGGACATGAAGTTCTACAACTTAGGGCTGCTGATTATTGACGAAGAGCAACGATTTGGCGTCGAGATCAAAGAGCGTCTCAAGAAGATGCGATCCAATGTGGATGTTCTGACCCTATCCGCGACCCCGATTCCTCGGACGCTGCACATGTCTTTGGTGGGTGTGCGCGATATATCGAATCTGGAAACGGCTCCGCAAGATCGCTTGAGTGTCGAAACTCGCACTTTACGTTTCGATGAAACTCTGATTCGCAACGCCGTGCTTAGAGAGCTTAATCGTGGCGGACAGATTTACTTTGTCCACAATCGCGTGCAAGACATCGAAGAGGTGGCAGCGCGACTGCGCAAGATCGTTCCTGAAGCTCGAATGGTTATTGGGCACGGTCAGATGGCTGAAGGCGAGCTTGAGCGCGTGATGGTGGACTTCATCGAGCACAAGTATGACTTGTTGCTAGCGACGACGATCATCGAGAGTGGGCTCGATATTCCTAACGCGAATACGATTTTCGTAGACGAGGCCAATCGTTATGGACTATCCGAGTTACACCAGCTGCGCGGACGGGTTGGACGCTATAAGAATCAAGCTTATTGCTATCTGCTCGTTGATCGTCACAAGCATCTGTCGCCCGATGCGGCTCGAAGATTACATGCAATTGAAGAGTACAGTCAGATCGGCGCCGGCTTTGGCATCGCGATGCGTGACCTAGAGATTCGCGGCGCGGGCAACTTACTTGGAACGCAGCAGAGTGGTCATATTGCCGCAATTGGTTACGAGCTGTACTGTCAGATGCTTGGGAATGCGGTGCGGGAGTTGACGCACCAGCCGCCCAAGCTGACGGTTGATGTCGAAGTTGACTTGCCGGTTCAGGCGTTCTTACCCGAGAAGTACGTTCCCGTTCTGCGAGATCGCATCGACATCTATCGACGGCTTAGTCGGATGTCGGATGTGAAGGATTTGGACGACATGCGAGATGAATTGAATGATCGCTTTGGAAAGATTCCCAAGGCGGTGAAGACGTTGTTGCAAGTTGCTGAAATCAAGATCGACGCCGCTGTGTGGTTCGTGAAGTCCTTGCAAGTTGAGGACAAATACTTGGTGATGACTTATAGCAACCGCCAGCGCATTGAGCACTTGGCGAAAATGCACGATCGTCGTCTGAGAATAGTGGACAATCAGAAAGCCTATTGGCTCACGGAAGCTCAGTATGAATCGGAGATGCAGAGTCGTAGCGGTCGCGGTCGCTCCCCAGCTCTCTCAGGCGAAGACAGGCCAAAGCCTAAGAAGATCAACTGGATTCACGAAGCCCGCCAAGCTTTTCGCTCGGGTTAGTTTTCCAGCCTCGCCGGTGGTTTGTCGAGTTCGATATGGTAGCGGAACGGGATGGCCCTAGTAGAGCCGCTCGAAGTTAGCTCAAGTCTTTCCTCGAGTTCTACCGCCGAAAGCTAAACCTCGGAGTGTCGGACAAACAATCCAACTAAGTGCGCCGGTTCTATGTGTAGCTTAAGACTTGCGCTAGTTTGAAGCTCGCGGGAGCGAAGAAGCATCACTTCATTCTCGGTTGACGACGGCATTTCTAGGTATCCGTTTGAAACTCAGAGGGAAACTCGGTGGGGGGTAGGAACAACTGTAAAAGGTTGTAGTCGATCCATAAGTAGCGGGACGTAGCTTTGCGCCCGACTGACATATACAGTTAGGCCCGCTTCGTGGATTGAGAATTGTCGGAACCGAAGATGATTGTAGGCAAATTCAGTACCGTAGTTCGCGACCTTGATGAGGACCATTGACGGGCTTCTGATCTGGCGAAGAAGATGCGGGGTCCCAACCATTGTCGCTTGCGCAGCACGGACTCAACGACGTACGATCGGGCTTTCCATGGGCAGTATCGCACCGCTCAACGGAAGGTGAAGGATTTAGACCGAGGCTGGATGGTTAGGGCCTGGAGTTGCAGACCACCGCAAAGTCGTCCCTTTCGCGATGCTTGCAATTTGCCGGTTGTAGTGGCGAGGCAAACTGTTCTGCGGTTAGAAAACCGCGACCTCGTTGGAAATAGCCTTAGATTTCGCTGTGGCGAGGTAGATTTTCTAGGTTTTGGCCAGCTCGTATGGCCCTCGGCGGAGCCCCGGGTGCGATTTTGTCAGCGCCCAAGCCCAGAGGCTCATGTGCCTAAACAGGAGCCCGATAAACCATCGCGCTCATTACGCAGTGCGTCAGTTCAAGTCGTAAATCCTTTTCGGATAACACTTTATGGTTCAGAGAAACGAATTCCGATTCGACCCAAATGACTTTGACTTCAAAAAGCTCAAGCCCCTCTTGTTCCTCTTGCCAGTGGTCCTGGTGTTGTGGTTGGTCTATACCTCGGTCTATACGGTCCAAGCTGAGATGGAGGGTATCGTGCAACGCTTCGGGCGTTACGCTCGCCCGGCCTATCCTGGACTGAATTTCAAAATCCCGTTTGGGATCGAGGAAGTGACCATGGTTCCCGTCAAGCGTCAGCTTAAGCAGGAATTTGGTTTTGCAACAAGCGGTTACACCGACAAGTGGCAAGCTTCAAGCGAGCAGCCCCTTGAGCGCAGCATGGTGACCGGCGATCTGAACGCTGCTTTGGTCGAGTGGGTGATTCAATACCGAGTTGAGGATCCGAAGGCATTTCTCTTCAAAGTGCGCGAACCGAAAGACACGCTGCGAGACATCTCTGAGGCGGTGATGAGAACGGTTGTTGGCGATCGTACCGTAGACGAAGTCATCACAATTGGACGTCAAGAAATCGAAGCAGCTGCACTTGAGATGTTGCAGATGGCGGTCAACAAGTACGAGCTCGGTTTGAGTATTGATCAAGTGCAGCTGAAAAACGTCAACCCTCCGACACCTGTTCAGGCTTCCTTCAATGAAGTCAACCAGGCTCAGCAAGAACGTGAGCAAATGATCAATGAGGCGAATGGTCAGTACAACCGTGAAGTGCCAAGAGCGAGGGGGGAAGCAGATCAAAAGATACAAGCAGCGGAGGGCTACGCTCTCAAAAGAGTCAACGAGGCCGATGGTGATGTGGCACGGTTCAACGCATTGCTCAAAGAGTTTTTGAAAGCCCCAGAGGTGACCAAGCGTCGAATTTACATCGAGACGATGAAGGAAGTCATCCCAAAGCTCGGCAAGAAAATCATCATCGATGATAAAGCCAGCAGCGTCTTGCCACTTCTCCAACTCTCCACCGATAAGTAAGGAGCTTTAATCATGAAAAGCGTCGTTGCTCCCATATTTGTTGTGGTTTTGCTGGTCGGTGCAGTAGTCGCCTATTCAGCTGCATTTACTGTTGATGAGACAGAACAGGTGATCCTAACTCAGTTTGGAAAACCAGTAGGAGATCCGATCACGGAAGCAGGGCTACACTTCAAAGTACCCTTCGTTCAGGATGTGACACCAATCGAAAAACGAATTCTCGAATGGGATGGTCGCCCGATCGAGATGCCAACCAAGGACAAAACTTACATCAAGGTGGATACCT
>PKCQ01000250.1 GCA_002862265.1 Planctomycetaceae bacterium
GTACTTAGCGGCATTGTCCATCGCCTAACTGCCACCTGCGCGTTCTCCGATGGTCCGCTGAATCAGCAAAGCTGCTGGGCTGCAATTGGCGACTTGGTCCAAGCAACCAAGCCAATTGTCCGTATTGTCGACATCGAAAAAGTGGTTTGCGATGTATTTGGTTTAGAACCCGACAGTCTGCAATCCACCAGCAAGATTCGCCGCGTCAGCCAACCTCGGATGCTCGCGATGTTTCTGGCTCGCAAGTACACTCCTTCCGCTTACAAGGAAATCGGCCAGTACTTCGGCAAGCGTCGTCATAGCACAGTGATATCCGCGGAGAAGACCGTCGAGACTTGGCTAGAAGAGAACTCGGAAATTGAAGTCGGCCGCGGCCTGAGTGCTCGACAAGCCATCCGCCACGTTGAGTCCCAATTGCAAGTTGGCTAATTACAAATCGAAGCAGCTGTTCAAAGCCAAGTCCGAGGCGCCGGTTTGCTTTGGTTCGTGAAATGAGTCGCGCGACAAACTATTCCAACTCACGAAAATCAGGCCACTCATGCTCAACTTCATCAGCGTATTTGGTCTGCTATTCCTCCTCAGTCTTGCCTGGCTGATGAGCTCTCATCGGGATCGAATCGACTGGCGACTCGTCGCGTTTGGGATCATTCTTCAGTTCGCTCTGGCAGGCGTCTTCTTCAACTCGCAGAACTGGAAGTTCTCGCAGAGCTACGAAAGTTTTGATAGTTTGCTCAAGGCCGCTCAAGCAAACGAGTTATACGTCGGCAACATTCCTACTCTAGATGACGACGCAGAAGCCCCAAGCTTTGCCACGTTATTTGCTCGATTTGAAGACAAAGACGACAGCTTTACCGAGAAGCAATTCGCGAAGGCTTTTTGGATTTCGGGGACCAACGAAGTCGTCGTGCCACGGTTTAGCAACGGCATTGTCTTTGCCGCTGTCGAGTCATTCTTCGGATTGATTCAAGAGAGCGTTGATGCTGGTTCTTCCTTCGTGTTCGAGACGCACGCCCAAGGCGAGGACAACACACACCCAAAAGCGATTCTGACGACCTTTGCATTCGGCGTTCTGCCGACCGTAATCTTCTTTGCCGCGCTAATGAGTGTGCTGTACTACGTCGGCTTTATGCAGCGTGTCATCCGCATCATGGCCTGGGTCATGGAAAAAACTTTGCGCACAAGCGCATCGGAAAGCATGGCGGCGGCAGCGAACGTTTTGGTCGGACACACAGAAGCTCCGCTTGTTGTCCGGCCTTACGTCCCTCACATGACACGCAGTGAACTCAACGCGTTGATGGTCGGTGGCTTTGCAACGATCAGTGGTAGCTTGATGGCGATCTTTGCAAGCATGGGCGTGAGTGCGGGCCACTTGCTTACTGCTTCCTTGATCTCAGCCCCAGCTGCTCTGGTCATCGCCAAAATTCTTCAGCCGGAAACGGAGACCCCTGCGGACTTGGCCGAGGCGGAGGCAAAAACGAAACAAGAAGCCTGCAATGTCATCGAAGCAGCTGCCAACGGAGCCAGTGAAGGGATGAAGCTGGCGATCAACATTGGCGCTATGCTGATCGCCTTCCTGGCACTCATCATGTTCATTGATATCTGCCTGCAAACTGTTGCTGGTTGGGTCGGTATCGAGCTATCGCTTAGCATGCTATTCGGCTGGGTGTTTTTCCCATTGGCTTGGATCATGGGCATTGAGAGCCGGGACTGCTTGGTCGCTGGTGATTTGCTAGGCAAGAAGCTGGTCGTCAACGAATTCTTGGCTTACATCGAGATGTCCAGCCAACCGGTGCGATTAGACGGTGGCGGAGAAGGCATCAGTGACCGGACGCGAACTATTCTGACTTATGCGCTTTGCGGCTTCTCAAACTTCGGAGCCATCGGCATCCAGCTCGGCGGCATCGGTCCACTTGCTGGCGAGAAGAACAAAAAGCGGCTAGCTCAACTGGGACTTCGCGCCATGTTCGGCGGCGCCATCGCAGCAGCCATGACAGCCTGCATCGCTGGAATATTCTACGGCATACTTGCCTAGAGCAATCTTCATTCTTAGTGGGATTCGCCAGAATTCCTCCATGAACTCTTAAGGCTTTGGGCATTCTGGCGAATCCAACTGCGATATTGCTAGCACTCTCGAGCTGAGGATACAAATGCCGTGTACCTGTCTGCTTAATGTAGCTAGACTCGACATTCCGATTGCCGTCAATGGGGAAGTTGTCGGCCCATTGTCCACCGGATGAAATTCGCTGCAAAGGATTGCTGCATGTATCGATGGCTTTTGTGCTGGCGATATTTGAGAACGCGATATATCGCCTTGGCCTCCGTCGTCAGTGTGATGCTTGGCGTCGCGACGCTGATCATCGTCAACAGCGTCATGGATGGCTTTACCACAGAAATGCAAGATCGCATGCACGGCATTCTGTCGGATGTGGTCATCGAAAGCCATTCTGCGGAGGGACTCTTTGTCACTCCAAAAATCGAAGCCGCGATTCGTGAGGCAGCTGGGGATGACCTAGTCGGCATTACCACGGTCGTTCATGTCCCGGCAATGGTGACGATTGACTCGATGGGCGAAACGCTAACGCGCCAGATCAATTTGATCGGAATCGATGAAAGCTCCTACGCCGATGTAAGTGACTTTTCGAAGTATCTGCTCCATCCCGAGAACCAAGAAAAGATCAGCTTCCTGCTCAAAGAAACAGGCTATGCACCGGAGCGAGAAGGATTTCCGGAGTCCGGTTGGATCCACCGTCGTCGTAAAGCAAAGGCGATGAAGCAGATGGAGGCCATGCATCGTCAGCTTGAGGAGGAGCAGCGACGCAACGAGCAGTTACGAGCTCAGATGGCCGCAGCATCTGCGATACCAGCGATGCAAGCACCTCAGGTCGATGACCGCACCAAAGATACAGCTCACTCCGCTGAGCCTCCTAGCCATGGCCTGGCTTTTCCAGACGCTCCGACACACTTGCAAGCTCCCGGCTCAGCCAATCAAGCTACCAGCAATCAACCTCCAGTTGGCTCGCCAAACCTCCCGACATACCAAAATGTCGCCTCACTCCCCTCTGATGTCGCCCAAGTCTTCGACGCCGAGCGTGATCAACATGATGGAATAGTTATGGGCATCAGCATCGGCTCGACGCGCTACAGGGACTTGGATGGAAACATTCGCGACGGCTATTACGTACAGCCCGGCGATGACATCCAAGTCACTTTTCCCTCGGCTGGAGCCACACCACGAGCGATCAACGAGAAATTCACCGTCGTCGACTTCTACGAAAGCAAGATGAGCGAATACGACGCAACCTTCGCTTTCGTCCCGCTCGATCGCCTACAAAAGTATCGCGGCATGCAGGGCACTGTGAGCTCAGTGCAACTGAAGCTGCGAGATGATGCTAACCTCGCCGCGGTTCGCGACCGACTGCGAGCGACCTTCGCCGGATTGATGCTTGAGGTAAACTCCTGGCGCGACTTGCAAGGAGCTTTACTAGCTGCCGTGCAAATGGAAACCACGATTTTAAACATCTTTAAAGGATAAGACCCTTCTGTTAAACCCTTAATCCCTCAAAGCAACACCTTTAATCAGGGCTGTAGTTAAAGTAATTTGAAAGCCTTTTCAAACCA
>PKCQ01000434.1 GCA_002862265.1 Planctomycetaceae bacterium
GATACCGCAGGAGCATGACTATGAAAACACAAGCAACATCACTGAGTCGTCGAACATTTCTGCGAGGCACCGGAATCGCCTTGGCGCTGCCGTGGCTTGAGACGTTTGCGGTGGCAGGTTCGAACGCAGACGAAACACCGAAGCGATTTCTCAGTGTTTATCATCCCGATGGTGTCGGGCTGCCACTGAAGTCCGATCCGGCTTGGAAGGACTGGAGTTGGTTCCCTCGAGGCGGCGAGAGGGACTTCGAACTGACCAAAGTGCTAGACGTCCTTGAGCCACTGCGAAGTGAGATAACGATTTATTCTGGCCTGTCACATCCCGCTGTTCGTCAAGTTCACGGCCATTCCAACGCTGATCAGTACTTAACAGGGGCGGATACGAAGGGTCACGGGCCGTACCAGAACTCCATTTCACTTGACCAAGTCATTGCTGAACATGCAGGGGATAGGACACGGCATGCATCGCTGGTCATGTCGACAAACGGAGGCATCGGTGGACCGCGCGGTGCTCAGACGCAATCGTTCAATCGGGAAGGTCGACCGATTCCCGCAATGAACAAACCGAAGGAAATATTCGACCTGCTTTTTGAGACCAGCGGTAAAGAGGCCGCGGCCAAGTTAGCTCGAAGTAAGAGTGCGTTGGATCTGCTGATCGCAAACACACGATCCCTTCAGCAGAAATTGTCCCAACATGACCAGAAGACACTCGAGCAATATCTTGATGCAGTACGCGACACCGAGGTTAAATTAGCGAAGGCTCAGAAGTGGCTTGATACCCCGATTCCTAAAGTAGACACCAGCAACTTGCATATGGATGCAGAACCGAAAGAAGCACGGCTCTATTTCCAGACCATGTACGAGCTGATCTATCTTGCCTTTCTCAGTGATTCAACTCGCGTTGCGACATTCCAACTGGGGCGGGAGAACGGCGAAGGACCACACGATCTCTTGTCCATGGCCGTGGGGCTTGGCGGCGCCCATGGCTTGACGCACGCTGTGAAGAAACCGAACGGCTGGAAAAACCTCGGTACTTACAATCGTTATCAAGCTGAGGAGTTTGGTCGGTTTGTACAGAAGTTGAAAGAGACTGCGGAACCCATCGGCAATGGGAATATGCTCGACAACACCTTTGCCATGCACGGGTCCGCGTCCAGTAGCTTCCACCTATCGCGGAACTACCCGATCATATCTGCCGGCGGTAAAAACCTTGGCTTTGAAAACGGGCGTTACTTAAAGTTTGGCAAAGGTAATGCTGACAATCAGGCTGGCGCTGGGATCGTCACCGACGCTGGATGGAGAGGTAAGATTGAAGTCGAAGAACTGCCGCTCGCGCATCTCTTCGTCACCGTACTGCAGCGACTCGGAGTGGAGGCTGATTCATTCGCCGGCTATACGGGAACGCTCGGGCGAGTCTAGATGTAGGTACCGCTGGCAGAGCATCTGTATTCGGGGAGAACGAGCCATTTGCGTTAGACGGGCGGCGAACAAATATCCGTGCCATCAGTCTCAAGTCTAATCTGACGAGTTGATCAGGTCTGCCATTGCATTGGCGAATGAGTCACCGAGTCGTACAAAGAACGCGCCGCTTCCTAGGTAATGATAGGGGCGGTCGCTGCCGACTGTGTCCCACTCGTGGTAATGCTTCGGCCAGCCTTTCTTGAATACATCATGGGAGTACAGTGAATACTCTGTGTAGCTCTCCACGGACACGGCGTTGCCTTGGAACTCTGGTGCCTTTGCCGCTTCTCGCCGAGCGACGGAGACCGCATTCTCAGCGACCTTTTCTGCTGTCATTGGTGTCCCGAGAACGCCAATGACAAAGGGCATATTGGGAGTTGCGTATTCGGCGCGGATGTCTTTCACAAAGGCAATCATGTTGTCTTTGTAGTTGTCGCGGAACTCCGGTGAAAACTGATCGTTGAACCCTTGGAACCATACGAATCCGGCGATTTCGTATCCGGCATCTGGATTGTAACTAGGATGATTTTCCCGTAGGTTGTCGAGCACGTTGCGCACGGCCTCGTTCATCATTCTGTAGTTTAGGCCTGCGTTCTTCTTGATCTCATCTGCCTTATCGCCAGACTTTTCCTTTTCATTGAGTTCGTAGGTGCCGGCGGAAGGAGGACGAAAGTTGTAGTTCAGCGACTTGCCGCCCCAAGATGTCTTGATCAACAGAATAGGACCTTCGATCTTGTCTGCAACAGAAAGGCCGAAAGCATATTCGGGACCGATTTTTTTCGGATCAGCCCCGAATCCGACACTAAGTTTGCCGGACTTCTTATTGCGATCCGCAATCGAGTTGACGTACACTCGGTCGTCTACTCTGCATGACGAATGGATATTCTCCTTGTATGCCTCGTGTGCGTCTTTCAGCTGTTTTACTTTGGCTTCGAGCTCTGTTTTCTCCGGTCCGTCCTGCATTGCTTTGAGCTTGTCATTGGAGATGCCACCGGTCAGCTCGTCGATCTTCTTTGCTTGAGCGAGTTGTTCTTCCAGCGTCACCTTTGAAATTTCGCTATCCGCACCGAAGACCATCGCACGCAGTCTTTCGTCTTTCGCGGCATCCGAAGCGTACAGTGTTGCAATGGTGTGCGCTCTAGCGTGACCCACCATGTTGGACTGCCCCGCAAGAATGAACACCTTGAGCTTCTCGTCCGCACTAAGCTGGCTGGCAACTAAGAGGAAGAGGACTGAGGCAAGACGTATGAGTCGATTGGCAATCATGGAAGTACTCGTTTGTAATTTGGTCTTTTGCTTTGAACGTATTCTTCGAAAAGGTGCTTAGTCGGGGGCGATCACGCTAATTTCAGCTCCCAGAAATTCCTCGACTTACCACTTCGCATAGGCCTGCTCGGAATGGGAGGGTAGGTTGTTTCGCCAACGGATTGCCTAGCATTAGACTGTAATGAGCCTGTGCCGACCAATGAGAGTTTTGGCCAGGGCTCGAGTTTAGAAGAGCTGCGGCAAAGATTCTACACTGGCGGAAACATTTAGGCTTACAATGTATCTTCCCCGCCGCAGCCAGTTTCTGAGGACGCTGCGAATGACGTCCGAGGCAATAGAAAATGCCAATACAGATTTCCCGCCAAGCCTTCCGACTGTTCCGGCCAATCAACTTCCTCGTTGTTGCACATTTGCTGATCCTCTTTATGGTTTCGCAGTTGAATGCGGCCGTGGATTTCGAGAAGGATGTTGCTCCACTTCTACTCAAACGCTGCGTCGAATGTCATAAAGGGAATGAACCGGCAGGTGGGCTTCTGCTGACTTCAAAGGCTGATTTCCATGTTGGCGGTGATTCTGGTCCCGCATTAGATATGAAAGGGTTGGCCGAGAGCGAATTCCTGCGGCGAATCGAATCTGGAGAAATGCCTCCCGAAAAACAGGGGCGGTCACAGAAATTGCCTCCGATTGAAAGGGAGATCTTTCGCAAGTGGTTGGAGGAAGGCGCTTCGTGGCCCAAGGATCGTGAGCTCGATTACTTCGAACGCACGAACGAAGTCCGTGCAGGTCGTGATTGGTGGTCACTGCAACCTATCGTGCGCCCACAGCTGCCAAGCCTTAAGAGATTACCTCGCCCGGACAATCCAATCGATGCATTCGTTCGTTCAAAGC
>PKCQ01000486.1 GCA_002862265.1 Planctomycetaceae bacterium
GCAGGCGGCGACGCGGCTGCAGCAGACGAAGCAGATGTTCGAGACTCAGCTCGACGAGCTGGTGCAACGTACGAAGCGGCTGGATGAGCTGAGCGAGGAGGTGAAGCAGTCGCGGCAGCACAAGAGCCGCATGAGCACTTGGTGCGAAGAGCAGGGCAGGGGGATAAGAAAGCGCCGCCAGAAACAGTCCCAACAGCACTCCGGTAGCTAGCTCGCGTGAGACGGTATGGTACCAATCCTTTACCGTAATGTCACCAGCCGCCATCGCTGCAATGATCAAAGTTGAAGACTGTGCACCGGAGTTCCCGCCGGAGCCGATCACCAGCGGTACGAACAACATCAACCACAAATATGTCTCAAAGTAGTCATGGTAGTAGTTCATCGCGAAAGCAGTGAGCAATGCGCAGACGAACAGAATCCCGAGCCACATCCCTCGTTTCCAAGCAAGTGTTAGAATTGAAGTTCGAGCGTAGCTGTCCTCAAGCGGCTCGACTGCCGCAATCCGCTGCACGTCTTCGGTAGCTTCTTCAAAAACGACGTCAATAACATCATCATGCGTGATAATGCCAAGCATATGACGTTGCTCATCGACTACCGGAATGGCTAACAAATCGTACTTGGCCACAATCTGAGCGACCTCTTCCTGGTCGTCAGTTGCATTGACAGTCAGAATATCCGTATCCATCAAGTCGGCGACAGTCGTATCGGGCTTGCTAATCGCAGATACCAACATCCGAGTACTCAGCACGCCGCGCAGATGATTGGTGTCATCGACGACGAACAAGTAGTAAATCGTCTCCAGCCCTTCAGACTGATTGCTCAAGTGCTCCAAAGCCTCACGAGCAGTCAACTGCTCGTCCAGGCAGGCTGCCTCTGTAGTCATGATCGACCCGGCAGTTCCCTCTTCAAAAGTCTGCAGTCGCCGGATATCGCGACGGTCAGTGGTTGGAACTAGCTCGAGAATGCTATCAACTCGATTCTGTTCGATGTCGCTCAGCAAATCGACCGCGTCGTCGGCTGGAATCGCAGCGACCAGATCGGCAACTTGCTGAGAAGGCTCGAGCTCCAGCATTCGCTGCTGGCGGTCAGGATCGAAGAAGCTAAAGATTTCTGCGCGCAGCCCCGGCTCAGCGTGCTGCAATACGTCCCAAGCTTCATTCAGGTCCAGCCCTTCCATGAATTCCGCTGTCCGTGCAGGGTGCAAAGCAGTGCAAAATTCGCGCAGCTCAGCCTCATTTTGCTCGGCGAGCATTTCTCGCAGTTCTGGCAAAAAGAGGGTGTTGACCATAGAAGCAATCTCAAGGTTTATAGTTGAGCCACACCGCCAGTGGCTCGCTCAGCTATCGTATAAGTATGGGTTGCATTGGCAGTCTTGGGAATCGCAAACCAAGTTCTCGGCTAGCTCGTCGCGAGTCGACAGACGCCGGGATGCCTGGGTTTAAACATTGCAGGAACGAAGCCTACAGAGTCGATCCACGGATGCAGGATATCCGCAAGAATCTCAAGGCTATCCACCAATCTTGGGCCAGGACAATTGAAGTATTGGGATCCATCGATGACCCAGACATTTTGATTTTGGACCGCCGGTTGTGCCTTCAGTTCAGGTCGATCCAGTTGCTCCACTGCCTCCTCTTCAACGCGCTGCACTGCGTGCCCACAACTCGACAAGATCATCACATCACATTCGACTTGTCCGATTTCCTGCCATGTCACTTCACGTGACCGCTCGCCTGACGACGCCAAGAGAGCTTCACCACCAGCAAATTCAACTAGCTGCGGATTCCAGTGCCCCGCCGAAAAGGGTGGGCTCAACCACTCGAGCAACAAAACTCGAGGTCGTTTGGTTGCCAGCCTTTGCAAACGCTCGGAAGACTCCGCTCGCACTATGGCAATGCGGCTCTCCAATCTTCGACATGCCGCCTCAGCAGTGCGAGACGAACCAGCAATCGCGCCAACCTCTTGGATTGACTCCAGAACATCTTCGAGAGACATGGGGTTCAGAGAAAACAATTCGGCCCGACTGCCCATGTCGTCCAAGACCTGTCGCACATCATCCGCAGACACGGCACAAACATCACAAAGCCCCTGAGTCAGCACCAAATCAGGCTTAAGCTGTTTTAAGGCTTCGCGATCAATGGCATAGAGACTCTCGCCAGAAGCCATCAAATCACGAACTTGGGCATCAACGGCCTGACTACTCTCCACTTTAGCTACCTTAGAACGGGTAACACGAGGAAGCATCCGAATTGAGGTAGGATAGTCGCATTCGTGGCTGATGCCGACTAGCGTTTCCTCAAGGCCAGCCACGCAAGCAATTTCTGTCGCACAAGGCAAAAAAGAAACAACTCTCAATCTTACTTCCTGGCAAGAAAACGCGGACACACGCCCTTATGGCTCAGACAGCGGGAGGGATCCCACCGCAAACAGAAAAGGATAGCATTTTATTCGAAAGCAAGCTTTCTACCGCCCCCTTGCGGGAATCCACTACCTGGATTTTCGTATTAGTTGTCGCATGCATTGTTTTACCCAACGCGCGTTGGCTCAATGCAATTTACTCAATTAAGGGAGTGCAACATGCGATTTCTGAGCAGCTTCGTTTTTCTTTTAGCAGCCTTGGCCTTCACAACGCCGACCCTGGGAAAAACAGCTTGTCCAAGTTGCGGCAAAGTGCACCGGACGGTTTCGACCGCATCCAGCTATCAGACCATTGCACAGAACGAAGCAAACTTGATGGCGTCGAAGTCGTACAAAGGACATGTAAGAGGCCCAGCTGCTGGAGTTCGGTTTGTCGGTGTTGGCTGGAGTTCCTCTTCGCGCAACGCCCCAACCTGCCGACCCAGCAAAGGAATGACTCTAGTTGCAGACGCCGAGGCACGTGGTCGCGATGGATGGTATCGAGTCCGATACTGGCGTTGATAGCCCGCAGCAGGCTGTCTCTTGCCCCCATCGAAGATGGCTTGCTACTCTCCTCCTCCACATCTGGTTGATCTATTTCCATCCCTTGAAGGACGCTCCAAGTTCGACCGGGACAAAGCACGAAAACTGCGATGCTCGGCACTGAAGCCACATTTTTGCAGCAAAATGACGCCAGCACTGATGCTCACTCGAACATCGGTCCGTCTAAACGCTAGCTGGTCTTGATCAAGCCAGCTAGCGGCTATGCCAACAATTCATTTCGTCGACTGGGTTCCTATGGAGCTCTGGACTGCTGGCTATTGGGCTGCCTCACTGAAAGCGGTAAAATTGTGCGCACTCGATTCGAACACGTTATCAACCGATTTCATATGCTATGGATCCTCGGATGCCCCTGACAGCTTTAAGCTTTCTGCGCCTTCTGCCGCAAGTGGCTCTTGCCACATTTTTGCTTCCGGGAGCATCACTGCAGGGAAAAGGCAACTCGCCAGCCAAAAAGAATGCCAAGGACATTTTTCCTGACTTGAAGATCCCGGCGAAGGGCTCGGTGGAGCAGCTTCAAGCGATCTTAGCGAAGGCGAAGCAGGTTCGGCCAAGCAGTGCACAGCGATATAAGGCGATGCAAACTGCGATTCTCGATGCGTCAAAGAAACTGGTAGAGAAACTCAAGGCTGATCCCCAGTTGGCTATCGAACGCCAA
>PKCQ01000102.1 GCA_002862265.1 Planctomycetaceae bacterium
TCTACCGAGCCGACCAGCTCGTTGCTCGTCGCACCAGGTGTTCCCTGCCCTGCCGTCCGCCACTTCTCTGGAATGCGAACAATAAAAGGAATTCGCGTGCCTGAATCATAGAGCCATCGCTTGGCACGTGGCAGTCCAACACCATGGTCGGACCAAAAAATGACAATGGTGTCGTCCGCCAGACCGGCTTCGTCAAGTGCACGCAAATGCTCTCCCGCCCAGTGGTCCATAGCTGTGATCAACTCGTAGTTGCGTTTCCAATCCTCACGAGTGACCTTGGTATCGGGATAATAAGGCGGCAGAGTCGTCAATTCGCTGGCGTCCTGTCGCTGCTCCGGCTTGAGCACCTTGGTCACGGATTTATACTTGCTCTCGGAAGCGATCCCGCTCTCATGACAGCCGGTAAAATTGAAAACGGCAAAAAAGGGTTGGGCAGCCTCCCGCTTCTTCCAGTGTGCCTTGCTACCACTTTCATTCCAGATCGTTTTGGCGGATGGACTCCTGAACTGGTAGTCAGTCTTGCTGTTGTTGGTGCAATAATAACCAGCCTCTCGCAAGTAAATCGGAAATGGCTTGAGCCAATCCGGAAGCTTAGCATCGGAGCGCATGTGATGCGTCCCAATCGAATTCTGGTACATCCCGGTGATCACGGTCGATCGGCAAGGAGCACAGACACCAGCCGCAGTAAACACATTGGTGTATCGCACCCCCTGCTCGGCCATACGGTCAAGATTCGGCGTGATCGCGTGCGGGTCGCCGAAACAAGCCAAGTGAGGACTGATATCCTCACAAGAGAGCCAGAGTATGTTAGGACGATCGGCGGCAGCGACGACGCTGACTCGAAGCAGTACTATTATGCTCGCAAGAAACGGTAGATTACGAGCCTGATACCTACGGAAGGAAATCATGTTGGATCCTGATTGGCAAACTTATGTCACGCCGCTAAGCAACGGCTTGTGTGTGCTAGACTGAAGGTCATGGCCGGAATTTCATCGAGTCTTCGATGACGCTTCGGGTTGTGCTAGAACCCGTTAACTCGCCGATACGTCTGACCACCAGTGTAACTTCTACTTCTCAAGCACACACATCATGCACCCATTTCTGCTCCTTCGATCAGCTGTTTTCATCACGCTCTCGCTGAGTGCTCTTCCATCAACAGACGCACATGACGTCAACGTCGATGCTTTGCGAGACTACATTGAGCAAACGCGTCAGACTTGGGAAATACCAGGGTTGGCCGTGGCAATTGTCAAGGATGATAAAGTGCTTCTCAGTGCTGGCTTTGGTGTTCGAGAAGACGGCAAGTCCGAATTGGTAGATGCAGACACACTCTTCGCCATCGCGTCCAATTCAAAAGCATTCACAGCAGCAGCACTCGCGATCCTGGTGGACGAAGGGAAGGTCGATTGGGATGACAGAGTCTCTGACTATTTGCCGTGGCTTAAATTGAAAGACCTGATGACTCGCGATCTGCGAGTTCGCGACTTGTTGTGTCACCGAAGTGGACTCGGCACGTTTAGCGGTGATTTGCTTTGGTGGGGCACGAGCTACAGTCCGCGCGAAGTCTTGGTGCGAGCAAGAGAGCTCGAACCAGCCGCCCCTTTCCGCGCGAAGTACGGCTACTCCAACTTGATGTTCTTAGCTGCTGGCTTGGTGATCGAAGAAGCGTCTGGGCAGCCCTGGGCAAAATTTGTCGACTCCCGCATCTTAAAGCCGCTACATATGACTCGTACTGTTACATCGGTTCGCGATTTGAGCAGTCAAGGCAACTTTGCTACCCCACATAAGACCTTGCTGGCCGTCGTTGAGTCGTCGAGCAAAACGCTATCCAAGCCTCTGCCATGGATGAACTGGGACAACATGGCCGCCGCAGGAGGCATCATTTCAAGTGCGAACGAAATGTCGAATTGGATACGGATGCAGCTGCGACGCGGCAAGCTTGAAAGTGATGGTGCGGGCGCAATCTTCTCAACCAAACAGGCACAGCAGATGTGGGCTATGCAAACACCATCGTCGGCCTCGGAGAGTTACCTCAAGCAAAACCATAGCAACTACCGTGGTTACGGACTCGGCTGGTCGCTCTCCGACTACCACGGTCACAAAGTGGTCTCTCACGGCGGGGGCTACGATGGCATGTACTCCCAAGTGCTCTTGGTGCCCGACCAAAATGTTGGCGTTGTCGTTTTAACCAACAGCATGACGAGCATTAGCTCTCCGCTAACGCGACACATCATGAATCAGCTCTTGGGTGTCGACTCGAACGACGAAAGCTCCAGTAAGTGGAGTAGTTTTCTTCGTTCGAGAGAATCATTCGAAAGAAGGATTCACGAGAGAATTACAACAAAACACAAGGAAACTTCGCCAAGCCATCCGTTGGGCGACTACACCGGCGAGTTTCAATGTCCTCTCTATGGCGACGCGAGTGTTGGACTACTAGATGGGAAACTTGTTCTCCGCCTGCATGCCAACACGGACCTCGTCGCCGAATTAGAGCACTTGCACTACGATACGTTCGTGATCCGATGGCGCAAAGAGTTTGCCTGGTTCGCAGAAGGCACAGCTCATTTTGTCGCGGACTCTCATGGTAACTTGACTCAGATAGAGCTCGATGTGCCAAACGACGACATGTGGTTCTACGAATTGAAGCTGCGGCGAAAGTCGGAGCCAAAGTGATCGAAGGAGCGTCTGAGACCTCCCCGACGCGCCGCGTCAGGAGTTCGCAATTAGCCTGGTTCTTGATTCTGCTTGTCGTTGCATGGTTGGTCATGACAGTGAGCCATGAGCTTGGTCACATTGTGGCTGACGTGTGCTGCGGTGGAACATTACAGAGCTACAGCCTTTCACCGATCACTTTGCCCTACAGTATCTTCAATCCTGATCCCTCTCCCTTGGTTCCGCTCTGGTGTGGTCCCTTGCTCGGAGTATTGACGCCATTCGTGCTTGCTTTGATCTTTCGCAAGAGAGAATTTTGGTTCGTCGCATACTTATGTATCCTGGCAAACGGACTCTACCTTGCCGTCGCCTGGGTTAGCGGCGACCGATATCTAGACACTCCCAAGCTGCTGGAGCACGGTGCTTGGCCAGCAAGCGTTCTTGCGTTCTGCGTGATCACGATCATCGTTGGATACATTGGCTTTCGTCATCAATGCCAGGTACAGTTAGCGACCATCCAACGAGGATAGACCGTCCGAGAGCACACCTTGGACAAATACGGGCTTCGCGACAATGCAAAAGCGAGAAGCATATTCCACGCGAGGCCGAGGCAATAAGAGTCCGCCTTAGCGATCTAACCCCGACTTACCGCCTCGCTGTACAAGGTTTTCTACCATGCTTCGATCAAAGACAGGGAGGTCGCCCGGCAAGGTGTATTTGATGGCCGCAGCAGCCACGCCCCAACGCAAGCAATCTGGAACTGAGTGGCCATTCAGATGAGCAGACAGAAAGCCAGCCGAAAAGGCATCACCGCCTCCGAGACGCTCTACTTCTTGTGCCGTGAAAGCGGGTTGCGCGAAGAACTTGCCCGAAGAATCAATCGCTACTGCGCCATCGGATCCCCGCGTCATGATGACTGTTGCCTGAGGCCAACGCGCGTGTAGAGCATTCATAGCTTGCT
>PKCQ01000105.1 GCA_002862265.1 Planctomycetaceae bacterium
TACACTTTGCAGCTTTTTGCAGTCCTTCCAACGCCGCTTTCTTCGGCGAGCTTGGCGTACTGGCATGGGACTGCGACGCCACATTGCCGACTCCCAAGCCGCCGAAGTGGTGTGATGGTCCAACGATAGCATCAATGTTTGCCTCAAGCATCGCTTCCAAACTCCAGTCCAGGCATCGCCTTCTTGGCTTCGCTCAACTCGGAGCTCTCCAACGACGCCATCGGGAAAGAACAATAGTCTGCCGCATGAAAACCACTCGGATGATGATTGCCGCTGATACCGGCACCACCAAACGGAAGCTTACCGCTGGCGCCGGTTGTCTGGCGATTCCAATTGACAATTCCCGCATGCACGCGATTGATGAAGTAGTGGAAGTCACTTTCTTCGTCGCCAATAAATCCAGCGGACAGCCCATAAGCTGTATCGCTGGCCATGCGCACCGCTTCCTTTAAGTCGGCCGCTCTGCGAACCATCAGCAACGGCCCGAAGAACTCGCAGTCGCCGATGTTCTGATTTTTGCCCATCTCAATCATGGCAGGAGAGAGGATGGCAGGGCAGGATGCGTCTTGCTGCATCTTCACCAACGACTTCGCGCCGCCCTCGAGGATCGACTTCTCCGCGGCCAACATAGTTTCGGCAGCTTGGCGGTGAATCAATGGCCCCATGAAGGGCTGAGGATCTGCGAGCGAGAGACCGGTCTTGATTTGCGGAATCAATTCTTGCAGTTCACTAACCAACGCTTCGTAGGTTTCCTCGCCACTGATGATCAAACGCCGAGAGCAAGTACATCGCTGGCCAGAAGTGATGAATGCCGACAGAATCGTCGTGATCGCAGCGCCTCGAATATCGCTTGTGTTGTGCACCACGAGCGGATTGTTGCCGCCCATTTCCAGGGCCAAAACACGATGCGTCTGCCCGGCCATCTTCTCGTGCAACAAAGTGCCGACTTTCTGGCTACCTGTAAACAGCACGCCAGCGACGAGCGGACTTTCAACCGCTACGTTGCCAACGTCGCCTCGGCCGTGAACTAAGTTCAATACGCCAGCTGGCAGACCGGTTTCCTCCCAGACTTGGCACAACCACTGTCCTACGCCCGAAACAAATTCGCTGGGCTTGAAGACAATCGTGTTGCCGGCGAGCAAAGCCGGAATGATGTGTCCGCCGGGAACGTGGGAAGGAAAGTTGAAAGGCCCGATGACAAACATTACGCCGTGCGGACGATAACGTGTGACGGCTGTAAACTCACCAAGTTGTTCGGTCGTCGTCCAACGGCGTTCTTGAATCGACTGCACCGAATTGCTGACCTTGCCAATCGAAGCTGCTACTTCTGTTCGAGCTTCCCAAAGAGGCTTTCCGTTCTCGGTCGCGATCAGCGTCGCGAGTTCCTCTTTCCGGTCGGTGACGATTTCGGCAAACCTCTGACAGATTGCGATGCGATCTTCCAGGCTGCAGTCGGCCCAGTCTTCAAATACCGCACGAGCTGCGTCGATAGCTGCCTGAGCCTGCAATTCCGACGCCCAGTTGCCTTGCCAAGTCACTGAGCCATCGCCGGGAGCTTCGCGCTTCCACTCAGGGCCTTCGCCCGGAACCCACTTGCCAGCGATAAACTGCTTGCCTTCGATGGGCGTTTGCATTCCTAGGATTCCTTCGATTTTTCTTAGAGTTCATTTCCGTTCGGGATAAAGTGCCAACCGACCGACCAGCTCGCCGACTTTGACTTGTAGCGTGAGTGCTGTGACTTGGCTGATTCGCAGTCCACCATCAACGGCTTCGGTTTCACCAAGCGTCGCGCGAAAACCACCTTGCTCGGAAGACACGATTACGCGCTGCCCTTCCACATCCCTCGCAATCTCAGCCACAACACTCTGCTCGGTTCGTCGCACGGCATCGATATCATCGCGAACACACTCGACAATGGGTCCTGCATCGAAGATTCCCACGAGGCCGTTTTCTTGGAAGCCTTCGCCCCTGAGCATGGCCAATGCAGGTTCGGTATGCTTGTGCACATGCCCCATCACATCGAATGCTTTTTGCGGCAGCATGCTCGTGTAGATCGGATAACTCGGCATCAAGTTCTCGATGAACTTTTTGTTCAGCGCAGACAGCCGATCTGCCGCCGGAAACTCCATATTGAAGAAGTGACGTCCGATGGCTTCCCAAAAAGGGCTTTCACCTGTCTCAGAAAGAACTCCTCGCATTTCAGCGACGACAGAATCTGCAAAGCGGCGTGGATTGCTGGCCATGAACATGAAGCGGCACAGGCTCAAGAGACGACCGCGACCCTGACCGCGATACTCAGGCAGCAAGAACAGACTACCGATCTCAGTCGGACCGTCGTGAATGCGAGTGAGGTGCAAGGATTCGACTTCCTGCGTCATGTCGAGCAATTCACACTGCTTTTGCTCGGTCACACGACGATAGCTGTAGAAGGGCTCGAAGCCACCGATCTTGCTGAATATGCAGGACACGCCCACGATCTTGCCAATTTGGGTGTCCTCTAACACGAAAACGTAGGGCTCGCCGGAGACTTTTTCGGTCTGACGCGTAAATGCAAAGTTCGATGTTTCGACGCGATCCCGCAGCTGATCAATATTCAGCTGCAAAGTCGTCAGGCCATGGCTTGCGCGTTGGATCAGCTCCCAAAGCTGATCCAAGTCTTCTAATTGTACTGCTCGAATAAACTCCAAAATTCAACTCCAATTCGGTTCGAGAAGCCGTTCTTGGTTTACCAGCGAGCCGCGACGTGTGAGCGAACGGGCCCAACTGTTCCGGTAACGGAATTCGTCAGGACTTTCGGCGGTAGTGGCTGAGGTCATAAATCCTGGAACATAGCGCCAAATCCTCTCGTACGAAGCAAGGCAAGCCGTATGCTGGAGCAAGCCGGCGCCTGCGGCTGGGCGTTAACGAGCGATGAACTCTCTCCGGACCCGGGGAGTGCCCGACTCTCGCGACCAAGGCGAGCTGCGGTGCGAGGAAGCTGCTACGCAGGAAGGAGAGTAACTACCAACGCTCACCACTGACCTGACTTCCCCACTACCCGTCATACAAACCTGCCAACGCACCATCCATAATGTCTACCGCGACATCAATATGCTCTTGAGTCGTCACTGCTGGTGGTGGCAGGAAACGAACACGAGCAGGACTGCCGCCCGCAACGAAACTCATCAAGCCCGCCTCATAAAAGGCATGGACCATCTCTTTTGCAGCTTGAGCCGTTCCGTCGCCTGGTGTCACGGCGATCATCATCCCGCAGCCGTGAGGTCCGGCAATCTTACCAGGGTGCTTGGCCGCCAATCCTTGTAGCTTCCCTGCGAAGTAATCATGCAAGGACATATTACTACTGTCCGCTCCAAAACATCCCGCCTGCTCCATCGCCGCCAAAGCCGCAAGCGATGCTTCTAGTGAACTGCTGGCGGCCGTAAACGTCTGGCTTAGCAACGCAACCTTCGGCTTGAGTTCTTCGCGATAGAGAGTCGCACAAAGTTGCGTAATTTTTCCGACGGTGACGATGTCTGCGTGTACACCTAACTCGAAATGCTGGAAGGCAAAAGGACGACTGAGACGACCAAATGTTTGCACTTCGTCAAAGATGATCAGGACGTTGTCTTCCTT
>PKCQ01000131.1 GCA_002862265.1 Planctomycetaceae bacterium
TACCTTCTTGGTGCATCGGAATCTATCAATTGCTGCTCGGCGACGCCTGGGCCTTGATCGCACTCGTTTTCCCTGCGATTGGAATCATCTTAGGTTTGATCCTAATTTGCAATCTATTGGTAGCAAGGCGAGGCCCAGTCAGCTTTGAGATGTCTAAACACGGCGTCGTTGGAGGACCATTTAGCGGAGTCTTGCATGTGCCCTTCGCTTCCAAGATTCCACAAGGTGTCAAAGCAAAATTGGTTTGCGTTCGTAGAATCTCGAGAGGTGAAGATAGCCGAGAAACAGTTATGAGTCACCAGGAAGCAGTCTTTGCGAAGGACTTGGCTGAGCACGACAATACCATGGCGGTGCATCCAATTGTATTCTCGGTGCCGTTCAACGCTCCGTCCACTGATATGGGTGAACAAGAGACGGCGGATACTTGGTATTTGCGCGTCAATTCAGGTAGCCCAAATATCAAGGAAGAGTTCGAAGTGCCGGTCTTCAAGACCGATGAGAGTCGCCCCGATTTCAAACTTGATGAATCTGTCGCAGAGTCATACGAGCTTGAGGGCTCGAATGAGGAAGCCAGGGAGGGTATTCTTGAATCTATTGGCGTCAAGGTTGCTGAAAACAGCAGCGGTTTCCAGGAAGTAACTTTTCCCATGTTTCGCAGTCCCATGGGGAGTGCGATTCTCATCGCGTTCACTTTGGGCTCCTGGGCCGTTGCGGTCTTTCTTTTCATCCAGTCGATGTGGATGTTCTTTGGCTTTTTCATCCTCTTCGCGCTCCTCATTTCCTACGTGACTCTCGATAGTGTCTTCCACTCCAGCGTCGTCACGCAAGAGCTTCATGGCCTGCGAGTGCAAGGCGGGATTTTCGGCATCGGAGCGGCAAAAAGCGTTCCGCGTGAGAAGATCACGAACTTAGAACTGATCAACAGCGGACAAGTGAACGAGCATCGCATCTATACAATTGAGCTCCATACGGAGGATGGCCAGAAGATAAGACTTGCCAAGAACATCGTCGGCAAAACAAACGCCAAAGTCGTCCGGGAGCGGATTCGTTCGATGATCGAGCGGCCTAGCTAAGTAGGTTTCAAGCGCAGACATGATGATCTAGGCGAGAGAATCAGCCGACTAACATTCGATGATCTCGTAAAGACGATTCGCAAGTAATACACTCGCTATCTGGAATATTGCGTAGGCTGTGAATCGACGGATTGTCCACTCTAGACTTGGCTGTGCAGCATCTGGGGCTGCTCGATCAGCCATTCTGGCTTCGCAGCGACGGCTTCGTGAATGCGTCGCACTACCTCTTCATCCGTTGGGTAAGGCGAGTTGATCGCAGGTTTAAGAGGCATCGGAATCTCATCCATGCGATACGCCGTCCCTGAAGCTGCGATTCCAGCGGGCGCCGTCGTAATATGAACTTTGGCCAGTTTGCTCGTGTGCGTTACATGAGGATCGAGCACGATCGTTGGCACCTTTGCAAGGTGATCGATGGCTGGCTTCGGCATCGTCGCCCCTGGATCGGCACCAATGACGAAAACACAATCCGTATCACCGCGAACTAATACATCAATGGTTGAGAACTCACCGGGATTGTATCTAGGATAGCCCCGATTGTAGGTGATCCCAAAGGGATAACCCGTTTGCCAACGCATGATCACGTCCGCACCCGTTACATTGCCATGCCCACGCATTGGCATTGCAACGAATTTGGTATAGGCGTTCATCTCAGAAGCTAGAGTCATCAGTGCGGCGGAATTCATATGTTTTCCGCGCGTCATGGAAAGTCCCATACCGAAGAACATCGCGCCAAACTTGGCAGACTTCATTCGTTTGACCAAGTCTTCTAGCGCCTCGCGCTTGAGTCCCGTTGATGCGATTTCTGCATCGGAGATGTGTTGATCCTTGATCATTGCACGGAGAATCGTAATCAGTTCAAAGTCCTTACCGGGCCGAACTTGCAAGAAGATGTCCGAGGCCTTCACGCTCTTGGTCTCGCGAATATCCACCAAGACCATGGTGCGGTCCTTGCGTCCTTTAGGTAAAAACTTACTCTTTTGCATCAGAGTGTACTTGGTGAAGTGCCTAGGATGGCACTCAGCGGGATTACCTCCCCAGTAGATAATTAAATCTGCTCGATTCTTGACTTCGCCGAGCGTGCAAGTGACTTTACCACCCAACTGGGCAGCGATTTCTGTTGGACCATGTCACAAGGAGGTGTGGCTGTCGACGATCCCACCCAGCCGATCGGCCATCGCTACGCATTCTTTCTGCGCCTCGCAGGTCGTGTTGCTCATGCCGTAGACCAAAGGCAAATCGGCCTCGTGC
Organism: Planctomycetaceae bacterium; assembly: GCA_002862265.1. GTDB lineage: Bacteria > Planctomycetota > Planctomycetia > Pirellulales > Pirellulaceae > Aureliella. The sequence goes on from PKCQ01000131.1 coordinate 2,322, forward strand.
AACAACTCTGCCGCTCGTTCAATGGCTGCCTCCAAAGAGGCTTCGTTACCATCAACCATCGCGGCAGGATACTGTGCCTCAGCGGTATGATTCAAGAACCATGCTTTGCCGAGCACACAAGCCTTCTCGGCTTTGTGAATTCTTGCACCATCAGTGTGCAACTTGATATCGTCACAGACGCACCCGCAAAAGGTGCAAGTTGCATTGTCGATTACTTGAAGATCCATGACTTTTTGTCGCGATACGAAGTGCAGTTCGGATTAGTGCGCTTTGGTGTTTTCATCTTCGTCTGAACCAGACGAGCGAGTCGTAAAGGTTCAGCCAAGAGCTCGGCCCACGAAACTGCCTCGAACGCGCGTCGGCATAAAACGCCCTGGCTCAATCTCTTCCCATGGAGCCGGCAACTCGGCAACAGGTTGCGTTTGAGATGAAGCTGAATCACAATCGCCTGACTCGACTTGCGGGAGCTGGAATTGTGCTTCCGAGGCAGGATCGCGCTTTGGGCATTCTTGACTCATTTTGTTTCTGAACTTTCCGCTGGTAGAGCGATGACATCGGCTTCCCAGCCTTTGGAAGTCGGCATTCCCGTGCCTCCTGTATCGCCACCCATCAATTGGCATGTGGGAGGACCGTAAGGAACGAAGGCCATGCCTTGAGGAACCTTCGATTTTTCGCAAACAAATTCGGCTTCTCCATGATCTGTGCGGACTAGAACTTGTTGTCCGCCTTCGACGCCGAGTTCTCGCATGTCTTCTTCATGCATCGACAATGCCGTTACGATCGATTGATAGTCGTCACTAAATTTCCCAACGTTGACCTGCACGCCTTGCTTGGCAGTCCGCATTGGATTGATAAGCAGCCGAATGCTTGTCATTTCGATAATTTTGCTAGAGTTTTAATAGGCCTATTTATATGCGAGGTATCCTGTCGAGTTTAGATCGCGCTCTAATTGATGGCAATCCCGCGAACGCCAAAGCTAGCATGAAGCGATATTGAAAGGATCTATGAGATCGGTTTCAAACCTGTTGGGCCGGCACTTGGCAATTTGAAGAGCGGAGTGAACTGTTTCATCGGTCAACGGCACCTTCAGCAAAGCAGAGGGGGCTCGCCGTGAGAAGAACTGGCTTGAATTTTTGATTCGGCCTGTTTCGAGGAACTGAGGAGCTAGGGTGAGCCTTACTCGAAAGCGAATCCCAACTGTTGTAGCTTCGCAGGTGGTCGAGGCAGCTCATCGAAGGTCCTGTTTTTCGGTGCTTCATGTGCGAGGAATCGGCTCCAAAG
>PKCQ01000213.1 GCA_002862265.1 Planctomycetaceae bacterium
TCCTAGGCCTTAGGCCTTAGGCCTTTACACTTAGGCCGTTGGCTTTAGGCCCTAGGCCGTTGGCCTTAGATCTCAGGTCTTTGGCTCTAAACTTTGGGCTCTAATTGTGCCGAGCAGCTTTCCGGTCCAACGCCGTGCACTCTGCAACGGAAATGAGACCTGTCTTCCGGCCTCACCTTAGTTTTCTATGCTCCCATTAGTTCGTTGATTTCGCCAGTGCTATCGGCAAACTGCTCCAACCCTTGAGGGAATCGATTGGCGATCGTCAGCAAGAGATTGGACATAGGGACATCGTTAGCGAAACGCTGGTAGCTCCCATGCTTGAAGCCGACATTGCTGCCGCCAGCGAGAATCAGAGGATAGTTGTTGTTATTGTGGGTATTGCTATTGCTGCTGCCGTAAAGCACGATGGTGTTATCGAGTAGGCGTGCATTCTCATCTTCCACGCAGGCAAGCTGTTCTAAGAAGTTGGCGAGCCGCTCAATCATGAAGCGATCCCATTTCCCGAGTGCTTCCGCCCCGCCCGGCTTGTTCCAATCGTGAGCAAGTGAGTGTAGCGACTTCTTGAATCCTTGCAGTTGAGGGAACTTGCCAGCCTTAGAGGAAGCGTCCGCCATGTTCGTGATCTGATAAGTGGCAACACGTGTTGAATCAGTTCGAAACGCAAGGAAAAGCAGGCCGTACATCGTTTCAATGAAACGATGCGGTGCCTGCTCATTGGATTCCAGATCCAGTTCGAGAAGTTCGTTGTCGGTGAGCTCGGGGCTAGGTTTCTCAAGCCATGACTGGGACAGCTCTACATCTTTCTCAACCTTACGTACCGAGTCCAAATACTCCTCAAGCACACGCCGGTCAGAAGAACCAAGCAAACGCTGCAAATCCTTCGAGTCATCAAGCACGAGATCCAGCATCTTCTTGGTGCTGCCAAGTTGCCGCTGCCGAGCCAGTGTATCCACGTCGCCCTTGCCAAAGAATCGCTCAAAGATTTGCTGAGGCTGGTTTAGCGCCGGAATCGGCCGGCCTTTCAAATCGTAGGAAAGCGTGCTCGAGCGAGTCGGTTCTCCAACCCCGCCGTCAGTCGAAAGTACCAAGGATGGAAATCGGACTAGCTCGCGCGTTTGTTCTGCCAGAATCTGATCTAGCGAGATCGTGTTCTGCAAGTACTTGTTGTTCAAGAACGCACCAGTCAGAAAGGTATCGCCAGTGTCATGCGCTCCCATGCGTCTTCCATTGGGATGGGAAAGGCCTCCCAGTACGGTCACATCATCACGGCGGCATTCGAGAGGACGCAGCGTTGAGTTTAGCTCGTAGTCAGCCCCTTCTTGCTCTGGGAACCAACGCCATTTCGCATGCTCGCCCTTGGCGTCCGGAAGACTCACGCCAAACCCGAAATACATCGAGCAGAATCGCGTCGGTGGCATAGACGCCTTCACGGAAGCAGCTCGTGTCATGCACTGCATCCAGGGCAAGGCGAGGGAAGCCCCCGTGCCAAACAACATCTTACGTCGGCTTAAATGCCAGGATTTTTGTGCCATCTTCAGCCTTCCATAAAGAGCTTGCTGCTTACGACAATACTAAACAAATCGCGAAGCCGGAAATTCCTACTCGCAAACTCAAGCGTAATTCGGTCTACTTCTGCATTATCGGCCAAGTTAAGCGACCTGCCGAGCGCAAAACTCAGCATTCGACTAACTAAAGATTTGGCAAACTCATATCGATACTCCGACAGCAAATAATCCTTCACATCGCGCATGCCCGCCAAGGTCTTACCATTGCTGAAAGTTACGGACTCACCCTCCCCTTTGTCTCGCTTTGCAGACTTGTCATCGTCGCCGCGCCAACTGCCAACTGCATCGAATCCTTCGAAAGCCAGCCCCCAGGGGTCAAGATCTCGGTGACAGCTCGCGCAACCTTCCGCCTTGCGGTGAATCTCCAGCTGCCCGGCGCTCGAAAGCTTTGCGAATTCTTTCGATGCTTCGTCCAGCGACGGGACATCGGCTGGCGGGGGAGGTGGAGGATCAAGCAGTAATCGATCGCGAATAAAAACGGCCCTACGAATCGGATGCGAGTCCTTACCATTTGATCCTGCCAGGAAGAATCCGGCTTGTCCCAACAAGCCACCGCGAAGGCTTCTATCGGACACAGGTACGGGACGCAGTCTACTGCCCAGAACATTCTCAATTCCGTAGTGTTTCGCTAGCGGCTCATTCACCATCACAAAAGGGCTGTCCAGGAGATTCAGTGCGCTGAGATTCTGGTGCAACAGTTCACGAAACAAGGCTACGGGCTGAGCAATAAAGTCGAGCTTCAGATCCTCGTTCCAGTTTCGAATGCGTCGGTCCACCGCTACGGCATCTACATGTTGCAGCTGCAGCCAGTCGGAAACAAAGTCCTTCAAGCAGCGATCAAAACGCGGGTCATCCAACATGCGAGCGACTTCATTGAGCAGACTGTCCGCATCTGACAGTCTGCCATCTTGTGCCAACTGGAGCAAAGAGTCATCAGGCATCGAACGCCATAGGAAATAAGACAGACGCGACGCCAACGCGAACTGCTCTGCATCAATCGTTGATGCGTCCTCTCGCATGACCGATTCAGGCACGTAATCTCGATACAGGAAGCTTGGCTGAATCAACACAAACGCCAAGGTCTCTCGCATCGCATCTTCGAACTGCGGAAAGTCCTTCTGTGTCGCTTTGAAGAAACTCATCAAGCCATCGACCTCTACCTCGGTAGCAGGACGGCGGAATGCCTTGCTGGTAAAGTTTCTCAAGACCTCTCTCGTATAGGAATCAGCGGCCTTAGCTCGTAATTCCGACTCGGGCAGAATGGCGAGGTGTTGCGGAGGCGGCCAGTTTTCTTGGCTTGGCGTTTCTAGGACGACACTCTCGATGGTCAGCTTCGGTAGCTCTGGTTCATCTGGATACTCCTTCTGCTTCTTTTCGCGTTTTGGAAGAGGGCTTCCATCGTCATAGCGATTGCGTACCCGAACGACGAGCCCCGGAAATTTGCCTTGTCCGCGAACGGGCAAAGGGAAGTCCTCAAGATAGCCATGAAAAACAAACTCTTGTGACTCAGTTTCCGTGACTTCTACGAGAGGGAACTCACGCAGCAGAATCTGTGTGTCCGGCCGATAGCCGACGGACACCTCCAGCAATGGAAAACCCTTTTCAGGTTTTAATTCGGCGTTCAATTGAACGTGGACAGTGAACGGCCCCGTTTCCGGGTAATCCTTTGGCATGTGTGCTAGGAACTCTTGCTTACGCCCGAGTCGATTCGCACGCTGACCATCGCCGTTCCAGCGATCCAAATTACTTTCCAGGAATTCTCTACGAAATGGAGCTGGTGGTTCCGACGGGACAACTGCACGTTCGAGGGCTCTTCGCGCACTCGCCAAAAAAAGCTCCATGTGCAACGAGGTTGGTCGCAGCATCGAAGCGTCATTGCGAAAACCGTCCAGCGAGCGAGGGTCCACCGGAAAATCGAGAACATGATCCATCTCGAGACGGAGGCGAATCCTTCGATAGTGTCCGGAGAAATACAGAGACCCGGAAGTGTGGCGATAAAGCGGACGATGAGGAGAGCGAAGAAGACGAG
>PKCQ01000623.1 GCA_002862265.1 Planctomycetaceae bacterium
AAGCTAGCCAGCCTGACGCACCGAAAAAAGGAAATCAGCCCGGGAAAATCGGCAAAAAGCAGTTGCGTGAAACGCCAAGAACGAAAAAATGTTGGGCTTCGGACGCGGCGGCAAGTGCGCTATGCTGTGTCCGCAGCCTAAGACAAAACATGCCCAATTTCTCGATTGGGCACTAAGAAATACAAAAGCAGAAATAAGAAAACAGTTTCTCAGGAGAGTTTGGTGGCAGTTCGCATTCGATTGAAGAAAATGGGCCGGAAAGCCCGCCCTTTTTACCGAGTTTGTGCGATGGACTCGCGATCGCCTCGCGACGGCAAGGTGATTGAAGAGCTTGGCTACTACGATCCCATGGTTCCTGAAAAGGACGCTCGAGTCATCTTGAAGCGTGAACGCGTCGACTACTGGCTCGGTGTGGGAGCTCAGCCAACGCCTAAGACCGGCGTTCTACTACGCAAATATGGCACCAATGGCTCGCACTTGGAGCAGCAAAAGGAAGCCCTGGAACGTTTGAAGACTCGCACTGCTGCAAAATCTGCCCCAGCACCTGCTGCTACCGAAGCCGCACCTGTCGCTGAGGCCGCTTCGGCTGAAACAGCCACAGCGACTGCAGAAATGCCAGCCGAAGATTCGGCTGAAGGCGGGGAAAGCTGAGCCCCAGGTCATCAAGCTCTAAAGACCAGCAAGCCGCAGGATTGCCTTGCGGCTTTTTTCGTTTTGCCTGGCATTGGCTGTCCAGCGTAGGCTCTAACGTAGGCCGACAAGGGGCGAAGTGCTGTTACAGCGGGCCACTAGAGCCAGCCCGCGTCTGCGGCTGGGCGTTAAACACTATCTCCCTCTCATCTGGCAGGTTGGAAAGGATGTTCAACCACCGAGCTGTTAGTGAAGCGAATTTCTTTTCATAAAATTTGAACCTCGATCAATCTTTGAGGGAATAACTCCTGCAACAGCTCCTTTTTCTGCAGTTCCCAATCAGCATGACCAAGCCCGACGAATCAGATGAAACAGGCTGGATTGCAGCAGCAAAAACAGGTGATCAAGGCGCGTCTCATTCACTCGTCTCGCATTATGCCGAAGCGCTGCTACGCGCTGGACTTGCTCTTTGCCACGACCGACAAATGGCCGAGGACATCGCGCAAGAAACGTTTATCGAGGCATGGCGATACATCGAGCGATTTGATCGCGGTCGCAGCCAGTTCTCGACTTGGCTCTATGGCATTCTGCGGAACCGTTTTCTCAAGGCCTTACGTTTTCGGCAACGTCATCAGGCGGAGCCATTCATCGAACCCAAGAGCCAGCTCGAGTCCATCAGAACGTTGAATCCCGCTTGCTCGGTCGAGACCAAGGATTCTGCCCAGCAGATATGGTAAGTCGTCGCCGACTTGCCATCTGAACATCGCCAAGTGATCGAGTTACGATTCTTTGCGGACTGTTCACTAAAGAACATCGCAGCGATCTTGGACGTCCCGCTCGGGACGGTCAAATCACGGCTCCACCATGCCTTGGGAAAATTAAGAAAAAAGAATTTTCTTATGAGCTTCCTTCCATCCTCCGGGGAATCATAGGCGAGGTAAACATGAAACATTAAACTTCGACCTGCGAACAAACAGAAGAACGAGTAAGCTTGCTCGCTGCTGGATATTTGCTACCAGAGGAATCGGATGCAGCCCTAGAACATCTCGAAGAATGCAAAACTTGCCAAAATCGCCTTCAGGACCTTGCAGCTATTTGCAGTGGGCTTGTGGAAGAAAAACGGAGCTTGCCTCCGAAGCCTTCGAGAGAATTACGCATTCCTTGCAGAGTCCGCCAGCTTTGACCGCAAATAGGCGGCAAGACAGGAGCGCGGCTCGGGTTGCCGTCCTGGCGGCCTGTTTGTTGCTCATCTGGGTTCGCTTTATGCATTCCGGACTTGGCAGAAGCTGGATGGCAACAACGAAAAGCTGGTCGAAAACGTTCCTGAGACACCTCATCAGGGATCGGCAGAAAGCCTTGAGGATGCGCAACCAAGCTTGCTTGAAATGCAACTCGCAGCCATCGAGGCGGAAGAAGGTTTGGAGGCGCTCTCGGAAGCTTATTCCGGTCCGCGTTACCAACCCTTGAATACTCACTAAGCCTTCGAGGAGTTAGCACTTTGATGTGGTTCACTAATTAACTAGCTAGCAGTCTTTGCCTGCCGAGCGTTTTGTCTTCAGCCGTTGCGTCTCCAACTGCCAACGGACCACCTCCTCAATGCAATCCAGCTCCCAATGCTGCTGTCATTTACTGGCAAGCTTTCGCGTTAATGCCGAAGCTAACTGATGAAGAAGATGCAGCACCGAAACAGGGCATCAGTGAGAAAACGGGGCAGGTCTCCAAGGAAGTGAGAGAGCTGGTTTTCAATTTTGAAGAACCACTTCGGTATCTCCAACGTGCATCGGAAGTAGAAACATGTGACTGGCGGCTCGATTTGCCTGCTGGACCGGAACTGACACTTCCGCACCTTCAAAAGGCAATGGAATTGCGAAGCATCGCTCTTCTACGAGCCAGAATCCACTTTGAAAACGACGATAGCCATGGTGCGCTGGCAGACACGCTCGCCCCCCTCAAGCTTGCTCGTGACTGTGGCGCTAGCCCATTGATCATCTCGTACATTATCGGAATGACAATCGATAAGTCCGCAACAGAAGTATTACTTGATAACTGGGGAGAACTCGATGCAGATCAACGCTCTGGGCTTCGCGCCGCGATAACAGAACTGCCGGAAGAAAACTCCTTCGATGCCGCCATCGGCGGAGAAGGCAAGTCATTTTGTGCCTGGCTTCTGAAGGAATTGTGGACCAGCCCAACGCTGATACCCGCTGCACCGAGAGATTCACCCAAACGCACACTTGCACTCTCAAAATTCAAGAAAACGGACTTCATCAAATCAAGGGATCAGCTAGATCGGGACTATCAAACGGTTGCGGGGATCGCGGGTCTACCTCGCGAAGAGCAAACAAAGCGGCTTGCCGACTTTGAGGCAAAGCTACAGAGTGCTAGAAAACTGGAGAAGCCCGAGGATGCAACAAGGTACTTCTCGACACAATATATGCCCAATATTGGCCCCCCTACTTACGTCGAAAGCTGCAATCCAAGCAGTGAAGGCTGAGCTGTATGAAAACTGCAACTCGGATCCGCAGCGAAATAAAAGTAGCTCAAAGCGACAGGAAAAGCACCCTGGCAATTCGCCACGGTGTTTTTGTTTTGGGAGTGTGGTGATCCGCCAGTGTAAAAAGGCCTTACCAGCTTGCAAGAATAAAGCCAAAGAAGATTCGCGAAGTGCAAGATCCCGCGTGACAATCTGGCCCAGTGGAAAATTGCTCAGCCAACAACGAACAAGCTTCTAACTGGGGAAAACACTGACAAGTCAGTGCCACATATGGATTTCTGCGACTTGGAAATAGGTTCATTCCGAGGCGTCGTATTCGAAAAACCCTTCTTTTTTAGGCTTTTCTGTAAGCTCGCCCCAAATTTCTCGTCTAGCTGACCAAAGGTGTCCGTTGCGTCGCGATGCTTGGTTACAGAGAGGTTGACGGTGTGAGCTCAGCTCACCTCCCCAGCCACCCATCCGCCGAGC
>PKCQ01000713.1 GCA_002862265.1 Planctomycetaceae bacterium
ATTTTCAGGCTTGATATCACGGTGAACGACGCCGCGTCCATGCGCATAGTGCAAGGCTTGGCAAATCGTGGACACGATCGCCAATGAATCTTCAGGTCCCGCACTTTGCGACTGAATCGCTTCACGCAAGTTGATGCCGTCGACATACTCCATCACGAGGTACGCTATGCCACCAGGCGTCCGCCCGTAGTCGTAAACCGTGACGATGTTGGGATGTGAGAGACGTGCAAGCGTTTTCGCTTCTCGCTCAAACCGTTCCATGAAGGACGTGTCACCGGCAACTTCGCCCGAGATGACTTTCAGTGCCACGTCGCGATCCAAGTTGGTCTGTCGGGCATGATAAACCGCACCCATCCCGCCTCGGCCAACCAGCCGTGTAATCTCGAACTGCGGAAATTCTCCGTTCAATTGCTCCAGCGACGGCTGCTTTACAGGCGATTCAGGCATCGGATCGGACTGCTCACCTGGATTTGACATCCCCAACTGCAACAAGCAAACTTGGCATCCGCCGTCGGCCGCAAGCAAACTTCCACAATAGGAACATTTAGTCATCTTTGAGCTCCAGTCGCCCGTTTTTTTGGTTTCGTGTCAGCACTCGCGCCGATTCCATCAACAGAATTGGCTTTTAACCATCAGTTCGTAAAGCGACGATAGCCAGTTACAGAAGGGAAAGAATTTCTCAAAGAATTCCCGATCACCCGAAACCTAGTGGGATTCGCCGGAATTCCTTTTCTCTACCGACTTCCTCATTTCGAACGTGCAACCGGCAGTTACACTCAAAGATGCTGAAGTAAGGATCAAGCCGCATCCTTTGCGAAGCGGTGGATTTCTGGCGACCCCGACTACAACAGTTCAGCGTGGGCGGCGGTCGTCGAGCCATTCTTGTTTTGGCGGAGAATCTTTTTCCGCCCATTTCGGCTTTGGGAACCAGCGAAGAGAGCTGTATCGAGGATAGGTTTCCCAAACCTGCGATGCAGAGAAGTCAGTTTCGCGGAGGTCCCCGGAGCGAATCAGCTCGTCCGTCAACAACTTACGGTGCCTTTCGAGGACAGACTTATGTTTTGCGGAGCCAACAAGGTTGTACAAACAAGCCGCGTCCGACCGAATGTCATAGAACTCCTCTCTCGGGCGTTTGTCCACCGAAAGTCCAAGGTACTGTCCCCACTGAGAACTGTCTCGCTGATCAATCAGGAAGTTTAGCGAAGGACATGCGTCAATGTCGTGATAGCCGCCATGCTCTGGGCCTAGCTTCGAAAAAACTTCTTCATTATTCGCATCATACTTCACGCTCGCATACTTCTGCGGCGTTCCGGCCGGCCAGCGTTCTGGTGTGTAGTTCCGGATGTAAAGATAGCTTTCCGTTCTGACGCATCGCTGTGGATACCCAAGAGAGTTGTACCGAGACGATGAGTGTCGCTCCCGTCCGCTGAACGTCATCGTTTGTGGTTCCGTTGCTTTCCCATCAAGAATCGTACGGAGACTCCTCCCAGTGATCACTTCGGGAGCGGCAACTTCGCAAAGATCGTAGATCGTTGCTGTCACGTCGATCAAGTTCACCACATCTTGGCTTCTCCTTCCCTTTGGAAAATGCTTTGGCCAGCTGATCGCCAAGGGCATATGAATGCCGTACTCATAGACATTCGCCTTTGCACGCGGAAAGCTCATCCCGTTATCACTCGTGACAATAATAATCGTATTCTCGAGCATACCTCTGGTTCTAAGTTGTTCTACCATGCGCACTAAATGCGAATCGAACCACTGAATCTCATAAAAGTAGTCGAGAAGATCGTTTCGGATTTCTGGGGCGTCCGGCAAAAAAACTGGTACCTTCACGCTGGAAGCATCCATTCCCGCCCTGGCACCGATACCCTTATCAAACTTGCGATGCGGCTCATGTCCGCCGAACCAAAAACAAAATGGCTCATCGTCATCCTTATCGTCTAGGAATGCAGCAAAATTGGCAGCGTAGTTCGTGCTGGAGATTCCGGTCGGAGCCTTATTCTTCTTCGAGTTGAAGGCGGGTCCTGCAGGATTTTCTGTCCAGCCTGAGACGTTGAACTTACCAGGGCCCCATGGCTTACCGGTGTAGCCAATCTTGTAGCCGTGTTCTTGCAGACGATATGGAAACGTTTCTAAGTCCTTTGGGAAGTGACTCGCATGCGTGCCGGCTTCGCGTATTTGCCAAATGTACTTTCCGGTCAAGAATGCTGCGCGCATTGGACTGCATCCTGGCGCTGGAGTGAAAGCGTTGTGAAACAGCATTCCCTGACGAGCCACCTGATCGAAGCCTGGCGTCTGAATGACAGGTTCACCATAGGCGGAGGCATGCGGATAGGATTGGTCATCCGAAATGCAGACCAACACATTCGGTCGTTCGGCCCGTGCAGACTGCAAGAGGAACAAGAACGACAAAACTAAAGTTGCAAGCGTTATCCGAAACATCGATTCAAACCTTCGCACTATGTAAGAGATAGAAGAACTCGTTAAGCGTCCATCGAGCCTACAGCCCAAGTACATCGACACCCTGCTCGAACACGACATCGACTGGGATACCCTTGGCCGAGAGCTGTTCGAAATCGGCCTGAAGTTGCGGACCGATGCCCCCCATCTCGGCGGTCAAATCTTGAGCTCCTTCGAAATTACCATCACCCTGGATTTGCAGCAGCATGCCCGCCAATGACTTGGTCGCTTCAGCGAACTTTTCACTGACAACTCGATACTTGCCATCAGCTCCGCGTTGAAAAGATCCGAGACTCTTGAAGAGATTGAAGCGAATCATGTTCGCTCGACCATGCGCGCTTGCTGCTCCGAATCGAACGCTCCGAAAGATACCAGCCATGAAGGTGGTGTAGAAAGTGCCGAAGTCAGCTTCAATTTCGCCTTGCTCATGCAGCTGTTGAATCATAGCTGTTGAATCATGTAAAGGCCGAGGATGTCTGCTTTGCCTTCCTCAATTGTTGAGGCCGTGTTTCTCAAGGCTTCGCGGACAGTGCCTCGTCCGTTTATCGTGTTCTTAATGCCCAGGCCGTGTTCCACTTCGTGAAACATGGTGTTGGAGAAGAATGCATCAGAAGTAATGTTGTGCCGCTGGTCCTCCGCGATCAATTCATCTGCAATCGGCAAAAGAATCTTGTCGAACTTGGCACGCATTGCATTTTTGAGTTGCAGCCTTCGAGTGCCACGTTGCAGCTGGACTTGCTCGTCGTTTGGCAAGTTGATGGCAATCGTTTTAGATCCTGCGTTGCAGTCTCCAGCATAGTAGACAACGTCGTAAGCATTGAGATCCGTGTCGGTCCCCGGCTCTTCCTTCTCGTACTTGGCGGGAACAGGCAGATTGCGTTGCAGTTCCGGCAAGAACTGTTTGTACTTCGCCAATCGATTGCTCCATGGCAAGTCTTTGATCAGCACATAACACTCATGAGCCGCTTTGTATTCAAACATCCGATCCTCATAGGTTTCGATTGGACCGATGACCACGTCGAGCCTATTGTCTTTCATCTCCAGCCAAGCAAAATCACTGGGCTGATAGTCATCCGTAAGCAAAGCTTTTGCACGTAGACTCAAATAACGTTTGAGCC
>PKCQ01000714.1 GCA_002862265.1 Planctomycetaceae bacterium
CTGCTCTCGACTCCGGACGTATTCTCAATGACCACGTTTTCGCCAAGTTGGCAATTCTTGTCGAGAATTGCGTTGAACACGCGTGAACCCGAGCCAATGCCGACTGGTGGTTCACCATGCTGCACGAATGCGTCGACCTCTTCCTCAGTATCGAAGAAGTCGGAACCCATGACGATGCTGTTTTTGATGACAGCGTTTTCGCCAATCAGACAACGCAAGCCAATGACGCTGTTCTCGATGACAGCACCGCTGCCGATGCGACATCCGTCCGCGATCAAGCTGTTTTCGATTGTAGCGCCTTCGATGATGGCAGGTGGCAAGAATCGACCGCGCGAAAACACAGGTGCTGAAGGTGAAACAAGGTCAAACGGCGGCTCTGGTTGAGCGAGCTGCAGATTGGCGTCATAAAATGCTTTGATTGTTCCGATGTCTTCCCAGTAATTGTCAAACATGTGCACCTGCACATTGCGGCTTCGAATGGCCGCAGGAAAAACTTCCTTGCCGAAGTCGCTGTAGTCTGTTTTTTCTAGCACATCGAACAAGAAGTCGCGGTTGAAGATGTACAGGCCCATACTGGCGAGGCATTCACGTCCCTTCGATGTAACGCCTTGCTTGTCAATCCAAGCGGGATCCATCGTCACCATGTTGATTTCTTCGTCAGTCTGCGGCTTTTCGAGAAAGCCTGTCACGCGGCCCTCTTTGTCGCAGCGCATCACGCCCAGTGACTTGGCGTCCTTGCGCTCAACAGGCAAGGCTGCAATGGTGGCGTCAGCACCACTTGAGACGTGCTTTTGCAACATCTTGCGGTAGTCCATGCGATATAGCTGGTCGCCGGACAGGATCAGAACGTGCTTGATGCCTTTATGATTCAAGTTTTGAAGGTTCTTGCGGACTGCATCAGCCGTGCCTTCGTACCAGTCTGTACCGGTGTCCATCGTCTGCTGGGCCGCCAGAATGTCGACGAAGCCGGCACTGAAACCGTCAAAACGGTAAGTTTGTCGAATGTGCATGTGCAGGGAGTTCGACATGAACTGCGTGAGGACCAGCATCTTGTTGATATTGCTGTTGATGCAATTCGAAATAGGAATATCGATCAGACGGTACTTGCCCGCCAACGGCACGGCTGGTTTAGAGCGATACTTGGTGAGCGGGAAGAGTCGTGTGCCGCGTCCACCACCGAGAATTAGTGCCAGCACGGAGCGGGGATCAGCCTCAATCATGTTCCAGTCTTTGCCTTCTGCCATCATGCGTTTTGAGCGAGTTACCTCCAGGCCAAGCATACCAAGACTGCCCCAAAGCCAAAAGGACTTCGCCGCCGGCTTTCACTGAATCTATCCGAACAAGCAGCTGGTAACTCTCCATTAACAGCGACTTCGCAATGGAGTAGGATTGCTATGGTCAGCCAATCCCGAATTCCGGCAGAATCCCTATGCATTCGCCAATCCCTGATCTCATCGAGCTAACCCAAACCTTGGTGCAGGCCGACTCCGTGACGACCCAGCCAAACCACCAGGTCAGCGCCGTCTGTGCTGAGTTCTTGGAGGATCTGGGATTTAAGGTGCAGGATGTCATTTACAAGGATTTGCACGGCGTCTTGAAAACGCGACTCGAAGCGATCCGCCATCCGATTAAGACTTCCGAATCAGCAGGTGTTGGCTATTTCTGTCACAACGACGTCGTCCCGATTGAAGGCTGGAATTGCAAACACAGCGAACCTTTCGACGCTTGCGTAGCGGAAGACAAAATGTGGGGGCGGGGGACTTGCGATATGAAGGGCTCCATTGCCACAGCGATGAAAGCGATCGAGCGCATCCCCAGCGAGGAGCAGCAAGGGCCGCTGTACTTCTTCATCACGGGTGACGAAGAATGTGGTATGGCGGGGGCTTCTGGCATCGCGTTGGAGTCAGACTTGTTCGATCAGATGGTACGAGCTCAAACTCCAGCCATCATTGGCGAACCAACTTCGCTAGAACTGGTCCATGCTCACAAAGGCGTCTGTCACCTCGAAGTGGAGTCCCGTGGTGTGGCCGCACACAGTAGTACGGCTGACGGAGAGAATGCGAACTGGACTCTGATTCCATTTCTCGCCTGGCTCGGAGAGTTGAACGAACGTCTGGAAACGGAGGCCAAATTTCAAAATCGCACTTTCAATCCCCAAACCATGACGATGAACGTGGTGCTGGAGAACGAGCCGCAAGCATCCAACATTACGGTTGGAGTTGCTAAGGCTCACGTCTTCCTGCGCCCCATGGCTGAAACGCCTTGGCCAGAATTGTGCGAAGAAATTGCGCTCAAGGCGGAAGAACTTCAATTGATCCTCAGACAATTTCCACCGCTAAGGCCTCTGAATACAGCTCCGGAGCAACCAGGCGTGCAAGCCACACTTGATTTGCTTGGTCAGACTGTGGCGAATGCAGTATGTTACGCGACCGATGGATGTTTCTTGCAAGCTCTGAAACAGTTGCTTGTGCTAGGGCCAGGCAGTATCGAGCAAGCACATCGTCCGGACGAGTTTATCGAGTTGACTCAATTGGAGAGAGGTGTCGAAGTCTTTGAACGCGTTTTTCGTCGCTTGCCACAACTGTGAGTGGGTAAGAATTGGCAGCAATCCAGGAGCCTCGGTTCGGGGCCACATGTAGCGGATGTCGTCAAGACGACGCGATGACTATCGGTCAAAGTATCAATAGGAAAACGACAATTGTCCCGAGAAGATCAGCAGAACGTTGGCCCAGATTCAGGTTCTGGGAAACTACCCGTTGGCTACACCTTCCGAGCTGCGGACACAGAAGACTTGCATGGCATTGTGGCGGTGCTAGAGCCTTTTGTGCAGAACGAAGTCCTGCTACGGCGCAGCGAAGCGGAGATCTCCAATCTTATCGGCACAGGTTTTGTTGCTGTGCATCAAGCGGATGCGGAGGCTCATGTTGTAGGCTTCTGTTCTGTCGAGATCTACTCGAAGAAGCTCGCAGAAATCCTGTCTTTAGCTGTCGCTGGGCAGCATCAAGGACACGGAATTGGCGGATTGCTGGTGCAAAAGTGCATTGCATTAGCGAAGGCAAAAGGCGTGATGGAAGTCATGGCCATCAGTTCCTCCGAGCAGTTCTTGCACAGCCTGGGCTTTGATTACACTTTACCGCACCAAAAACGGGCTCTCTTTTATCCGTTGCGTGACCGAGCCGAATTTAATGACCTGAAATGAGCTTTTGCCACAACAACGATGAGCGGCGAACGTGGCACAATGCGTTTGATAGTTAACGCCACAAGGTGCTGTCTGATATTGATTTGACGGAATTGTTGTCCAGGGTGTTTGAAACGCGTGATGATTGGTAATATTTCGTGAGCGAGTCGTTTCACGATAGCGGAAACTGGCGGACGTAGACGTTCATACGCATCAATGCGATTGGTCACGAGTTGAACGGCGAGCAGACTGCTGCGTTGGAGCACGCGGAGGAATCTTGGCGGCTGGGATGCGAGAATATCTCGGTTCTGAATTGACGGGTTGGGGCCGGCAGCGAGCGTCGAACCCGACAGCCTACGCTTGCAAGGGTGAGCTTTAAGCTCGAGGAGGAGCTTCTCAG
>PKCQ01000294.1 GCA_002862265.1 Planctomycetaceae bacterium
GAAAAGCAGTGGACGAGGCTGCGATACCAGCGGCATAGCCGCCACACATATCGCTGGGCCGAACAGCAGACGCAGCGCCGAAACAGCACTGTGTTCGTAAAGGCCCACTAGTATTCTCAATTGGCAACGACTTTGCTAACCGCTAACCAACTGCTACTCTTCTTTCTGCGCCTTGGCAAAGTCACCAGCCACAAAGTAGACAATGCGTTCGGGCTCGATGTACTTTTTGAGTACGCAGTTCACCGTTTCGATATCAAGCTCGGCGATGCGGCCCTCCATCTCGGCGTAGTATTTCATGTCGCGACCGGCAAAAATAGTCGAGCCTAGAATACCCGCCAGATTACCATCCTGAGTACGTTCTAACTGACTGCTTTGCAAAATGCCTTGCTGAGCTGCGGCCAACTCTTGCGCGGTGATCCCCTCAGATAGGAGCTTGTCGATCTCTTCTCCCATCACTTTCAGCAAACGATCTTTGTTGCCTGGATTGGTGATCGCGAACAGAGTCAGGTTGGTACGTTCGTCAACCGGATGAGCCGAAACACCAGACCCCACTCCGTAGGACAATCCTTCCTTTTGACGCACTCGATCGCCAAGTCGTGATGACAGTGCACCCGCGCCAAGAATGTAATTGCCAACCAGCAGAGCAGGGTAGTCCGGGTGGTCGTCTCCCATCTTGATTTGAGCTCCGCCATAGAGCACGGCGTTTGCCTTGTCTGGGGTTTCAATCAGCTTCACTCCTCCTGGTACTTTTAGAGAAGCTTGAATCGGAATCCGAGCATGCTCGACCTCTGAAGTCCAACCCGCCAACGCAACCTCGCACAGCTCAGACAATTCTTCAGGATCAAAGTCACCAACCGCTGTCACTTCGCCCTCGTCCGCGGCCAGCAACCCGTGCAGCCCTCGAATCTCGTCAATGGTCACATTCCGAAACCCCTCGATGCGTTCTTCGAGCGTTGGCACATAGCGAATGTCGTCTTTGGCGTAGGGAGCCAGCGCCCGACGCACGGCAACCGAAGCCAAGGCGCCAGGCTCAGTCATCTGAGCCTCGGTGCCAGTCACTGCTTGACGCCTCATGATTTCCAACTCGGATGCATCCAACCGAGGCTTTCTAAGAATCTCACCGATCAAAGGAATCAACTCAGGCAGATATTCACGCTTAGTTTCCACTGACACCGTCATCAACCCATAAGTGCCCGACAGGCTGACCTGAGCTCGCAGCTCGTCCAACCGATCCTGCAACTCCTGATAGCCGAGGCTTTCCGTTCCACGCATCATGAGCTGTGCCAAAAAGTCGCTGGCAACCTTATAAGGCTTCAATGCTTCCTCGTTCCCGTAACGCAAACTAATGTTCAAGTCGACGGTACCGCCACGAGTCTTTTTGGGCAGATACGCCGTCTTGAGTCCGCACTTGAGGCGCGCACGCAGGGTTCTTTCCTCAACCGCCAGTGGTGCTGGATCAAACTCCTCACCCCTCTGCATCTCACCTCGTCCCTGATAGTCTGCTAACAGCTCACTCAAGTCAGGCTTGGACGGAATTTGCACTCGTTCACTCTCATCTGTCGGAATGAACAAGCCGACGGTGCGGTTGTTGCGGGTTAGATAGGCTTCTGCTGCTTCAGTGCATTCCTTTGCCGTCATACTTTCGATGTAGTCGCGGAACAAGAAATACAGACGCCAGTCACCTTGCGCAGCCCATTCACTGAGCTCGATGGCAATCTGCTGAGAGTTGGTCGCTCGCAATTCCCTGTCTTTCGAGAATTGCAGTTGTGCTCGCTTCAGCTCTTCTTCAGTAATCGGCTGCTCGGCCACATTCTCAACAATGGAAAGTAGCGTTTGGCGGGCCGACTCAATGGATTTCGATGTCGGCACTTGGGCACCAAACATGATCATGCCGGGATCGTGCAAAGCCATCGAGCTGGCAAAAGTCGACGAAACCAACTCGGGCTCAACCATACCTCTATAAAGACGCCCACTTGGTCGAGCACTAAAAATGTAGGCCAACATTTCGACAGCCGCATACTCACGATTCGCTCCGGTCGGAGCATGATAAGCCGCCATGATCGACTGCGTGTTGCCAACTCGGCGCAATACCACTGTTCGCTCACCATCCTGCGGCGGTTCGGTCGTATAAGTTCGATCAAGAGGCTCTGCGGGTGCTTCGAGAACACCAAAATACTTTTCAACCAACTCAAGTGCTTGTTCAGGCTCGAATTTACCAGCCACGACAACCATCACATTGTCGGGGCGATAGAACTTGCGATAAAAGGCTTTCAGTCGATCGACGGGCACCCGTTCGATATCGGAACGATTCCCAATGGTGCTACGACCGTAGTTGTGCCAGTCATAGGCAGTTGCCTGAACTCGCTGCATGAGAATCCGCTGTGGATTGTTCTCACCTTGCTCGAACTCGTTGCGAACGACGGTCATCTCCGAAAGCAAGTCTTCGCCGCGAACATAACTGTTAACCAGACGATCTGCCTCCAGACGAATCGCATACTCGAGATTCTCTTCGGCTTGCTCTGGCGTGGCGGCGGGCAATGTTTCGTAGTAGTTCGTGCGATCGAGCCAAGTCGTACCGTTGAAGTCCGCGCCGCGGTTCTTCAACTCCTCGGGAATCTTTTTGTTGCTGGGCGTGCCTTTAAACAACATGTGCTCGAGCAAGTGAGCCATGCCCGCCTCGCCATATCCTTCGTGGCGTGATCCGACGAAGACGGTCATGTTTACGGTGACGATTGACTTGCTTTGATCGGGAAAAAGGAGAACTTGCGTTCCGTTGGGCAAGCGAAACTCGGTGATCCCCTCGATGGATGTCACTTGCTCCACCTGCGACTCCGCCGCTTCCTGTGCCGTTGCATCTACCATGAAGCTCGGTACTCCTGAGCAAACAAATCCAATCAAACAGAGGCCGAGGGCTGCCCAAGACACGATACGCCTTGCCATCACTCATCTCCTTATTAGAAAACATCCTTCAGTGCGGAGGTACGACATGCTAACGTTGATGCACTTGCATGTGGCCCATTCAAGGAACCTGCTCGACGTGGGAGCGATTGAGCAAGCATGCCTCGGCTTACATTATCTCCCTGATTCTGCATTTCGTCGATATGGGCACACAACAGAAATGGAGGCCGCTAACTAGCGTAACGCTGTAACGGCAACCGAAGAATTTTCTACCTGAAACAGGAGCTTCTGGTTTCCCGATTGCCCAAACAGAAAAAACCAGGAAGGACACAAAAAGCACAAAGGAACAGGATGCGGTGCAAAGAATACTGAATTCGCGACGTTCCCACCGTGCCCCCCAAACCTCCGTCACGATGGAATCTGTGTTAGAAACAAAATTTGGAACTCGTTCCCAGATTCTCAGTGTTTGCTGTGTCGAGAGATATTATCTGATTTCCGTTGCTTGGTTTCTGTAAACTTGAGAACAAATCTGCTGCTTCCTTTCGATTGAAATTGGCAATTCCACAGTGCTTATTCAGCCAATAAACATCAGTGTAGGCTGCACTGCGTACGTTGTTAGTGTTGCAATCACGATACATATCGGTTTCATTGTTGAGAGGAGGCGGAGGCGGAGCTC
>PKCQ01000176.1 GCA_002862265.1 Planctomycetaceae bacterium
GCGCCGGCGTGAAGGGCTTGTCGTCGACCGATCCGTCAAAGAGCTTTTTGTGATCGACGTAGTTCCCGTATTGGGGATAGCGGAGCTTTTCGTCGAGGTTCGATGCGTTGTGGCTACGGAGTGTTTTTCGGAGCCAGCCCGCTAGTAAGCTTTCTTCCGATTCGATGGATTGATTGGAATCCTTAGGAGGCATGAGCCCAAAAAAAACTTGATCCTGTGCCCGATTCATCAGTTCCAGTTTCGCTGTTAGCTGGAGTTGTGAGAAATTGTCGAAGCGCACACCTGCTTCGGCACCGTCCCCCGTGTGGCAATCGAGACAGCGCTCAGCAACAACCTCACTCACTTGGTCCGGCATCTCAACTGATCTATCATCGGCCCGTGAGAGGTTCGAAACGCAAGTGAAAGCGAAGTAAGTTAGAATACGAAGCAGGAAAATGGAGCGGTAAATGAGCGGGCTCTTTCGTTCTAGTAGTTGATGAGGTTACGAATCCAGGAGCACGGCTCCGGCAAAGCAAGCCGGAGCCTGCGGCTGGGCGTTATACAAATCTATCCTCGCATAGACTCACGGTTGTTACCGAAACAAAGTACTGTCGATGACAGCGGCGATCGTTTCGATGATCCGGTAATCGTGCTCGTTAGAAATATCTACAAGTTTCTCAATCTCGGCATAATCACTCACTTTGGGTTCTTCGCCATTTGCGTAAGTCAATAACTTCTCAACAAAGCAGCGAACGCAGCGGCGTTGGCGGGCGGCAGAGTTCATGATCTCTCGAAACTCGATGATGCTGCGGTAGTTCTCACCACTCGAAAAAGTAGCGCTCGCATCGATCGGAATCTCTGCTGCTCTGCCTCTACGAGTATCGGATACGTTCTTTGCATCGCTGAAATCGCCAAAGGTATAGGCGTCTCGCCAGCTACCATCGGGGCCAAAGTTTTCAAATGCGTAGCCATAGGGATCGATACCGTGGTGGCAGGAAGCACAGCTTTTGTCGGATCGATGCGCCTCGAGAATCTCCTTGATCGTTTTCGCTTGACGTACATCGGGTTCCCTGATTTCCACATCAGCCGGAGGTGGCTTCGGATGAATCCCCAAAAAGTTCTTCATCACGTATATAGCGCGATGAATCGGCGAAGTTCCCAGACTGTCAGCTGTCGACGTCAGGAATGCTCCCATACCTAGCAATCCACCGCGTCGCCGGTCAGCAAAGACATAACGCTCAAAAGTTGAGCTTTTCGGCCCGTCTTCGATGCCATAGATCTTAGCTAGGTCCGCGTTGATGAAGCTGTAGTCCGATGATAGTAGCGCCGGCAGAGGAAGATTTTCCTTCGCCGCGTGCCGGAAGAAACGGAGCACCTCTTCTAACATGTCTTCGCTGACCAACTTGCGATGATAGTGCTTGAAGTAATCAGGATCGGGTGCCATAAAATTGATATCGTTCAGCTCAAGCCAGGCGAAGGGAAAAGCCCGGAGGAACGCATCGGCCTTGCCCGACTGGAACTGAGCCTGAACCTCGTTACGAATTTCCTCAAAGGAATCCAGCTCCCCGTCGGTGATAGATTCGGTCAACTCCCTGGGCGGAGTACTGCTTGCAAGAAGATAAGAGAACTTGGAAGCAAAGCGTTGTTCCGGCGTCAGCTCCGGTTGGTTGAGCAAAAGAAACTCCGGAGAGACCAGCACTGCCACGATGCCTTCTTTCAATGCTTCGATTTCGCCGAGTTCTTTTCTCAACTGCACTAGTTCGACAAAGGGCTTCAGTTCCTCTTCGGAAATAGAGCGTCGCCAAGCTCGTTCGGCGATCGGTCGCAAAATGGATGCCGCTCCGTCGATCGTTGGTTTTTCGCCCAATAGTGCGATCTGACGTTTGGGAGGCCAGGACTCGTAAATCGGGCCTTCAATTTCCGCGCTGAGAATGCGAGGTCTAGGGCCTTTCCAATAGTCGACCCAGTTGTGCCAGTCATCAGTTTGTCGCTGCCTGCCGTCGCCCCGTTTCTTGGTAAATGTCTTTGCTAGTTCCTTGTAACGCTGTGGCTCGTACTTCTTATAGTAAAATACCGTGATGCGGTTCTGAAACTTGAAGTTCCCATTGCCTTGCAGCCGCAGTCCGTCGGTGGGGTGTTTCAGGCGAAATCGAGTTCCTGCGGCCAGCCACTCGTCGAGTTCAATCTCAGTTGTTTCCTCGTCGGGCAAATCGAAAAGGCGTTCGCGATCGCCCATGATGACTTGCAGCCTAATTGGATCCGCGTCGTAAATACCCGTCCATTCCTCATCGTAGCGTCCTCGATCCAGCCCAACACATTCGATTTTGATCCTGTACCAGCCAGTGGTTGGAGTGGTCTCGAAGTCATCAAAGTAGGCCAGTGACCTGGGATCGAGAAAGTCAAAACCATCACGTCCGCCAGGCCGAGCGGGTCGCTTGGTGTTCTGACTGGTGGTAGCACCCAGGATGTTGGTTGGTCGAATCGAATAGCGTTTCGATTCGGGGCGGTCGCCGGTGAGAATCGTCGCGTCGACAATTTTTCGAACCGCTTCGACATATTGCTCTAAGTGAAACTTGCTGAAGCCCAGGGTGGCAGCATGCGTATCAAAGCCGTGGTGCAATGAATCTCCGATGAGATCAGCCGCTGGAAAATGGGTCCCAATGTCCTCGATTAATAATACGTCCGCGATGCTATTGGCAAACTCGCGGTTGTTCATCCGCCGTACGACAGGTGGACGGGCTGCTTCTTCTGCTGGCGGCTCGTACTCGTCGATCTTCTCATTCAAGAAGTCGATCAGCTCTTCGCGCTCTTCCTCAGTCAGCTGGATTCCATCCTCCGGCGGCATCTCCTCGGCTTCGACGCGTTCGAGCGAAGTCATCCATAGCTCAAGGCTATCTTCGTTTGCGCCTTCGCCAAGATCGAGAAGTGAAAATTCTCCTTCGGGTTCGTCGCCAACGTGGCAACCAGCACATAACTCTTTTAGCATTTTGTGCTCGAATTCATCGCCGCTGCTTTTCAGGCAGGGAAGGATCGCAAGCAGAACTGCGCTGATGGTAGAAGCCAAGTGCTTTTGCATGAGTACGCTGCGGGCAAGCGGTGGGTGAATTCGAGAAGTCGGGTGATTCTAGGAAAACTGAAGATCAAAACTACCTGTGCTGGTGTTGAACTTGTCGCGTTCAATTCCAAAGCGTTGCATCAAGGTGACGTAAAGATTGCACAACGGCATACTCTTGCCGCTGGAATCACTGGCATCGACATGGCCGCGATGTTGGAAGCCGCCGCCAGCGACCAGGATCGGTAAGTTGCGATTGGAGTGTGTACCGCCATAGCCCATGCCACTGCCGAAAAGCACGATCGTATGATCCAGCAGTGAACCTTCGCCTCCGGGCTCTTGGATCGAGTCCAATTGCTTTAGTGCTCGAGACAGTCGTGAAACTTGGAAGGACTCGATCCCGACCAGCTCAGAGGTCACATTCTCTTGCTTACCGTTGTGAGTACAGCCATGATAGCTGCGGTTCACACCATCGATCGAAGTGTAGTTCAGCTCAGCGGGGAACTCGACGCTGGCAACTCGCGTCA
>PKCQ01000082.1 GCA_002862265.1 Planctomycetaceae bacterium
GGCACGAGCGGTTCGATCGCGTATTGGTCAGCGTTGGACGTCGACCGGTCAGCCGTGACATCGGCCTGGAAAACACGCAAGTGCAACTGGATCAACGCGGGTTCGCAATTGTCGACAAGCAGCAGCGGACGGCCGATCCACACATCTTGGCTATTGGCGATGTGGCTGGCGAGCCGATGTTGGCTCACAAGGCGTCGCACGAAGGCCGATTGGCCGTTGAAGTATTGCTTGGCGAGCCAGTGCAGTTTGAGAAAGCTGCGATTCCGGCGGTTGTATTCACCGATCCGGAGATCGCCTGGGCTGGCCTGACGCAAGAAGAAGCCAAGGCCGAGGGACGTAACGTCGAAGTGGAAACTTATCCTTGGGCCGCCAGTGGTCGTGCTCAAGCGCTGGGGCGCACCGAAGGTCTGACCAAGTGGATCGTTGATCCCGAGACTCATCGCGTGCTTGGCTGCGGCATTGTGGGCGTGGGAGCTGGCGAGTTGATCGCTGAGGCCGTATTGGCTATTGAAATGGGCTGCGAGGTGCGAGACATTACCGAGTCCATTCACCCGCACCCGACGTTGAGTGAAACGTTGATGTTCGCTGGTGAAGTACACTTCGGCACCGCAACCGAGATCTACAGGCCCAAGCGACATTAGACCCAAACAAAAGCCCTGCGGCTGGTAAAGGGCTTCCTGAGGAGCTGATATATGAAAGCTATGTTGCTAAGCGAATATAAGAAGCTCGACATCGTTGATATGCCGACCCCAGAGTTTGCTGAAAACGAGTTGTTGGTTCGCGTGGGCGCGTGTGGGATTTGCGGTAGTGACATTCATGGCTGGGATGGCTCGTCCGGTCGCCGCAAGCCTCCCTTGGTGATGGGACACGAAGCAGCAGGAACGATCGAAGCTGCCGGATCAGCGGTGACAAGGTTCTCAGAAGGCGAGCGCGTAACCTTCGATTCCATGATTTCATGCGGCAAGTGCCCGGCATGCAAGCGAGGCCAACATCACTTGTGTGAGAACCGCCAAGTTATGGGAGTGTCCTGTGATGAATTCCGCAGGCATGGCGCTTTTGCTGAGTACGTGGTCGTTCCGGAGCATATTGCCTTCCGCTTTCCTGAGTCGCTCAAGTTTGAGCATGCGGCGATGGTTGAGCCAGTATCTATAGCGGTTCATGCTGCTAATATTACTCCGGTTCGACTTGGTGATACTGCCGTTGTGGTTGGAAGTGGCATGATCGGTCTACTTGTCGTTCAAGCGGCTCGACTTGCAGGTTGCTCAATGGTCATCGCTGTGGACTTGGATGATGCCAAGCTGGAACGTGCCAAGTCACTGGGAGCAGATGCAACTCTCAATGCTGAGAGGGACGATATCGTTGCCGAAGTGATGAAACTTACTGGCGGTTACGGCGCAGATGTTTCCTTTGAAGTTGTTGGCGCCACTCCGACCGTAAACTCTGCGATCGAGTGCACCCGCAAAGGTGGAGCGATCACGCTGGTAGGAAATTTAGCGCCAACTGTTGAGTTTCCTTTGCAATCGGTTGTGACTCGCGAACTGAGGGTCCAAGGAAGTTGTGCGTCAAACGGTGAGTACCCTCAGTGCATCGATTATCTGGCTCGCGGAGAAATAAAGGTCGAGCCTCTTATCACCGCGATGGCTGATCTTGAAGAGGGTCCAGAGTGGTTTGCACGTCTATATGGAGGTGAACCTGGCGCGATGAAAGTGCTGCTAAAGCCTGGGCCGTAGCATCGAGCGCGGCGTGTGGCACGGGCTTGCCCGTCTTTTCAATGGTTAGCAGCTTGCAGATTGATCATAAACCACTGCTATCAGAGCAATGTGCTGGTGCAACTCGCTTGGTTTCGATGAGGACGATTCGCGGGGCCGGCAGCAAGCTGGCATTAGATATTTACACTGGCGATGGCAATGCCACGCCAGCAGGCGCCTGAGGCTTGGCGTCAAACGAGAGGATTGTGCAACTCAGATTCTAAGTGGCAATTAAGGGGGGCAATTGCGGACAATTGGCCCTGGTTTTGATTCAGGTAAACTCTTCGGCCTGGGGCAGCTTTTCTTGATCGAGGTGGTTTATGCCCTGGGGGTACTGGACGGATGTTCAGTTTTTTTGGTCGCACACTCCATGGCAGTCTGAGCTTTTTGCAGCATCCACACCCAACCTTCACAAAGAAGACTTGGACATCCGGGCCGTTTAGTTCAGAATCTCGGTGCTACTTCTGCCTTGGGAAACGTAGCTAAGACACGAGTTCGAGAGTCTTTTGACTCGATTGAGATCCAGACTGTGCCGATCGGTGCAGATATCGGAACCTTGGGAGCTCGTAGTGCTCATTCGGTCCAAACCTTTTTCTCTCTCCATGATGGAGAGCGACCGAGTGATGCAACCTGTAGCGGTCCAATGAAGGATGTCGCTTGCAGCAAATTCCCCTGAATTGAGAATCAATATGTCAGATGTTCTTAGCAAAGCTGAGGAGGCTGTTTTGTCCGCGGGTCAAATTCCAGATTTAGTCGATGGAGATCCTGGCGAAACTGCTGAGTGGCTCAGCTCGCTGGACTATGTGCTTCAAAGCAAGGGCGCCGATCGCGTCAAGTATTTGCTAAACGCCCTCGATACACATGCACGCAGCGAAGGCGTAGACGTTCCATTGGAAGTCAACACGCCTTACATCAACACGATTCCCGTCCACAAGCAGCCTCAGTATCCCGGCAATCGGGAAATCGAGCGACGTATCAAGAGCATCATTCGCTGGAACGCGATGGCAATGGTGCAGCGTGCGAACAAGAAGAACGAAGGCATTGGTGGCCACATCAGCACCTTTGCTTCGAGTGCGACGTTGTACGAAGTCGGTTTCAACCACTTCTTCCGTGGTCGTGGAGCTAACGGTTACGAAGGCGACATCATTTACTTCCAGGGCCACGCCTCGCCTGGCATGTACTCACGAGCCTTCATGGAAGGACGCATGGGAGTTGAGAACCTAGAGAACTTCCGTCGTGAGCTGCAAGATGTACCAGGGCTGTCTAGCTACCCGCACCCTTGGTTGATGCCGGAGTTTTGGGAGTTTCCAACGGTATCCATGGGCCTCGGCCCGATTATGGCTATCTACCAAGCTCGCTTCAACGAGTACCTCCGCGACCGTGGCATCAAGGACACGGCCAATCAGCGCGTTTGGGCCTTCCTCGGCGACGGCGAGTGTGACGAGCCTGAAACGTTGGGTGCACTGCACTTGGCCGCTCGTGAGCGATTGGACAATCTGACCTTCGTCGTAAACTGCAACTTGCAGCGACTCGACGGACCTGTCCGCGGTAACAGCAAAGTCATTCAAGAACTAGAAGCTGTCTTCCGTGGCTCGGGCTGGAACGTCATCAAAGTTGTCTGGGGCGGAGACTACGATCCGTTGCTCGAGAAAGATGAGACCGGCAATCTCGTCAAGCGCATGAATGAAGTTGTCGACGGACAGTATCAGAAGTACACCGGCATGCCTGGCAGTTACATCCGGGAACACTTCTTCGGCAAATACCCAGAACTGCTAAAGCTTGTCGAGAACTACAGCGACGA
>PKCQ01000541.1 GCA_002862265.1 Planctomycetaceae bacterium
GAAGCTCCAGAAGACATCTCGGATTGGGTACAGCACTGCCAAGATTTAAAGGTCAAGCATCCCTTCTCATACGACAAGGACTTTGAAGGTATCCTGCAGCAGCATGCAATAGCGGAGCTGTCGGACCTGACTCGAGACCGAGACACTTATATCTCAGTTGGCGTTGGACAGCACCAAATGTGGGCGGCTCAGTTTTACAAGTTCCGCGAGCCACGCCACTGGCTCAGTTCTTCGGGACTTGGCACAATGGGTTTCGGCCTTCCAGCGGCGATGGGCGTTCAAGCGGCTCATCCAGACGCATTAGTGGTCGATATCGATGGCGATGGCAGCTTCCAGATGAACATTCAGGAGCTTGCCACGCTGCACTGTGAAAAACTACCGGTCAAGATTTTGCTACTCAACAACCAGCACCTGGGAATGGTTGTCCAGTGGGAAGATCGATTCATGGGTAGCAACAGAGCCCATACCTACTTAGGCCCAATCGACCACGAAGAAGCCAGCGGTATTGGTGTCACCGAGAAGCACGCTGCCGTGGACAAGCACTATCCTGACTTCGTATCGATTGCCAAGGGCTACGGGTGCGGCGGAGCCGAGGTCTTCAAGAAGGCGGACTTGCGTGCAGCGATGCAAGAGATGATCGACTACGACGGCCCGTTCTTGCTGAACGTCCATGTACCCTATCAAGAGCACGTCTTGCCGATGATTCCATCCAACCACACCGTGGACGATATGATCCTTGAATAGGACCGGAAAGGCCATTGCTAGCAATCGGCCATTTCCGTAGAAACGGCTGTTTTCGTTTCTATTCAGACCAAGCACGTTACCATTCACAATATCGATACGCTATCTCGCGGCAGATCATCTGCGATGAAACCCTCAAATGATTTTCCACGAGCGTTGGAATTCGTTTAGGCTCCCACACTCTTCGATTCGATAACAAACTCGTGATGATGTATTGGATTGACAGCGCACCTTGTCTTGCGAATTCAAGGTTTGTAGACCAACCAGGGTTCAAAAAAATCCATACTTCCAAAAAAACGTAGCCGATCTGTATCGATATTGGCGACGCATGCTGGTTTTGATACGATCCACCACCTGTTCGAATTACTCGAATGAGACGCCCGTTCCATGCTCGTTCTTGCGAGCAAAAACGGAATAAGGAATCGGGCTCGACACACTTCGGAGGGAACCCAATGACGACGGCCGAGAAAAGCTCGTCCTGTGTCCACATTCGCTGGATGATCCGCAGAGATATGCATTCGGTGCTCGAAATTGAAAAAGCGAGCTTTGAATTTCCATGGTCTGAGGAAGAGTTCATTCGTTGCTTGCGTCAGCGCAACTGCATCGGCATGGTGGCCGAACGCGATGACGAAGTCGTGGGTTTCATGATCTACGAGTTGCACAAGAATCGGCTTCACTTGCTGAACTTCGCTGTGGCACCCAACTGCCGCCGAGAGTCCGTCGGCAACTCCATGATCGAAAAGTTGGTCGGCAAGCTTTCTGCCGAACGACGAAGTAGAATAATGTTGGAAGTGCGCGAAACCAACCTGGATGCCCAGCTGTTTTTCAAGTCGCTTGGTTTCCGAGCCATCTCAGTGCTACGAGATTTCTACGATGACACGACTGAAGACGCATACTTGATGCAGTATCGCTATCAAGCGAGCGTCGAAGAGTTGGTGGAAGAGTCCACCGCCACGAGACGCATGGCCGGCTAGTGGCTCATCGCTTTCTTTCGAGCCCACTGCCTTGAACAGGCCAATGTCGCATCATATCCATCGCCGCGAATCGCTCTGGAAAGCAGAGCGATTCGAAATCGAGCGTCGCACTATCCTGCTGAATGACGGCGAGGAGCATAGTCGGGAAGTCATTCAACATCCCGGTGCCGTTGTCATTCTGCCAGTATTTGGAGATGGACGAATCTGTCTCATCCGCAACTATCGAATGGCTATCGACGTCAATCTCCTTGAGCTTCCTGCGGGGACCCTCGAACCGCCTGAGCCCCCTATCGCCACGGCGGAACGCGAACTCCGCGAAGAAACAGGATACTCCTGTGGGAGCATCATCAGCCTCGGTGAGTTCTTCATGTCACCAGGTATTCTAAACGAAAAGATGCATGCCTTTCTTGCTCGCGATTTAACGGCTGGGAACCCGGCGCTCGAAGCGGGGGAACTGATCGAACGAGAGATATTCAGCGAGTCTGAGGTTCGCGAGAAGATTACCACAGGAGAACTTCAAGACTCTAAAACTCTGAGTGCGTTGCTACTCTATTGGCAGCATCGTAAAGCTGGCGAAGTTTAAACTTGTCGCCATTCTGGTTTTCGAGTGGAAGTCCTAGAATGAAATGGTCTTGTATCCCTCAAACTACCCACTGCATTCAACTCTTCCAGGGATCGTAACCGTAGGCGTGAGCGAGGCAGCCTCGCTCACGCTTACGGTTGGGAAATGGACCGCCGAACATTCACTTTTTTGTACTCCCCGTCCAATACTGATTTCTTGTGAATACCACCTGGCAATTTGCAACAGCCGCCGCTCTCAAATTTGGGCGTGGCTCTCGCCTACAGCTATCTCAGGAACTGAAGCGTCGTTCGCTGAGTCGCCCACTTGTCGTTTCCGACTCAACCATCTGCTCGCTAAAAATCGTCATTGAGTTGATCGGAACGCTCGACTCACCCGTGCTGTTTTCCGACGGTGAACCTGAGCCAAACATCCAAGTGGCCGAAGCCGCGATCGCAGTCGGGCGAGAGGAACATGTCGACTGCGTCGTTGGACTTGGTGGAGGCAGCAACATGGACGTGGCGAAGATCGCAGCCAACGTCTTGAAACACGGCGGCCAGCCCAAGGACTATTTCGGATTCGATGTGATTCCAGGACCAGTCTTGCCGCTGTTCGCTCTGCCCACCACAGCGGGCACCGGCAGTGAAGTGTCGCACTCCGCCGTGCTGACAGATAGCGATGCAGCAATCAAAGTGAGTACGCTATCGAATTGGCTGCGTCCAGCAATGGCCATTGTTGATCCAGCCTTGACCGACTCTTGCCCACGGCGCGTGACAGCGGAAAGCGGGATCGATGCCTTGGTACACGCAATCGAGGCCTATACGAATCGCGATTTCTCCGAGATGGAAGGTGTCGACCCGCAGGCCCGGGCATACGAAGGCAGTTTTTCTCTAACGCAGCTACTTGCTCGAGATGCGATTGAGCGAATCGGCCGTTCACTCGCGCCTTGCTGTGACAACCCCACTAACCAGCTCCGTGATGAACTTGCCCTAGCTGCGACTTTGGCAGGCATGGCTTTTTCTAACAGTGGCGTTGGAATTGTTCATGCCTTGGAGTATCCGATTGGGGCGCTGACGCATTGCGGACATGGAGAAGGCAACGGTTTGCTGCTGCCGCACGTGATGGAATACAATTTACAAATACGCCAAGAAGCATTCGCGCAGATCGCGGTCATGCTAGGTGCAGATCCGGGTCTCGATTCAGCCGAGTTGGCAGAACAGTCGGTTGCACTCATTCGCCGACTCCAAAAAGCTATCGGCATACGGACCAACCTT
>PKCQ01000087.1 GCA_002862265.1 Planctomycetaceae bacterium
GTGTTGGACTCTTTGCGGATCTGGAGGGCTGTTTGCAGACAGTTCTATAGATTTGACACGCTCCAAAAACACGTTGTCATAAGCACGCTTGTGAATCAAACAGAATTTGCTGTTCCCGGTTCTAGCTTTTTTGAACTTACAGTTGGTGATGAAACAAGCCATTGGATCATCATCGTCAGCAATCGCTGCAAAATCATTGGCCTCCTTCAAAGCTTTGACGATTTGACGTGAAGCTCGCACGGGAACAACTTTATCGGCATCCCCATGAAAAAGCCAAAGTGGTAGATCGGCGAGTTTTTTTGCCCTCTCCGCCGCCGATGAATCAAGCGTGTAACCACCGCAGATCGGAGCGGCTGCTGCGAAACGTGTTGGGCGTTCGAACAGGGAAAACCATGTGCAGTCTCCTCCGAACGACAAGCCAGTCACGTATTCCCGATTCGTGTCGATGGAAAACTCCTTTTCGAGGCTGTCTAAAATTCTATGTATGGTTCGGATTTGAAGCTGCATTCCGTCAATTTTTCCTTGACCGTCTTTACCACGTTCTTGTTTCGCAAATTCCTCTTTACCTGGGAATTGTGGTGCAACAATCAAGCAGGGATGCTTGGCCTGAAATTCAGGACGAATCCAGTCTCGGATACAGGCCCCTTCTAGTTGACTTCTATTGTCACTTCCTGCTCCTCCGCCACCATGATGAAACAATACGACTGGATACATTTTCTTCTCGTCATAATTTGGTGGCACGAACAGTCGGTAGTTCATTTTGTTGCCCTCAGAACTGGTGAAAGTTCGAGCCGCGTAGGCGTCCAGTTCTGACACCCTAGATTTTAAGGATTTTGCTTTTGAGTTATCGAGTGGTTTTCCGGTGACCTTGCCTTTCGCGTCAAAGACTGAGAAAGATCCAATAATGTATTCGTCCTGGATTTTGCCTTTAAAATTGATCGAGAAATCCTTCTTGTCACCGTAGTAAAAACTGAAAGCCAAAGCCTTTCCGTCGATTTTTAAATTGCGAAGCGACGCGGTCCAGCCTTCATCGGTGTCTTTGATTATTCCGCTCAAGTCTCGACTGATGGTGAGGATGTGATTTGCATTTTTTTCCCCCTTGCCCCAATCAACAGCTAGTTCCCATGAGCCGACCGCCGGGCTCGGTCCCGTATTTTGGGATGGCTCAGAATCTTGTGCAAATAAATCGCCGCAATTAACGAGCAAGAAGGCCAAATAGACTGATCCAGTGAAGATGATTCGTCGCATTTCAATTCCTATTTGTGAACGCCTTAAATTTCATCGGGTAGCTTGATAAAGTCAGCAATGACCGAGCTCGAAAACGCAATCGCCAATCGTTTTAGGACTCTCAATTCGTGCGCAGATGATCACAAGGCTGCGCAGCTGCAATTGATTTCTCGCATTTTAGCAAATTAGGGCCTTGCAGATGCTGCGCGAAGGCAAAATAGTGACGCGACGAACGCCTGAACAGCAATTCAAGGAAGTGGTGCAGCACAACCGAAAAATCATTTTCCTGTGTTGAGTTAGAGTGCTCGGCCAAAACTGATCCAGACGGTACGAGAGTCTAGAGCCCGAAGACTGGCGAGGAGACTTTCGAATGAAGAAACGAAGTAAACGGCATAGCCCAGAGCAGATCGTCAATAAACCGCGAGACGCGGAAGTCATGCTCAACAATGGCAAGAGCCTGGAGGAAGTCTTGAAGGTGCTGGAAGTCAGCGAGGCCACTTTCAATCGCTGGCGGAATCAGTATTGGGAAATGAAGAGCGAAGAAGCTAAGCGACTAAAAGACCTCGAAGGTGCGAATGCTCGATTGAAGCGTCTGTTGGCCGAAGCCGAGCTCGTCAAGGCGATGCTGAAGGGAGCACTTCGGGGAAACGACTGAGCCCGACACAGAGGCGTGAGACCATAAAGCGACTACGACGAAAGTGTTGTCTCGGAGCGTCGGGCTTGCAAGGTTTGCGAATGGAAAGTGGACCGTCTTTCTTTTTTGATTTAGCAAACAGTTAGCATCGCGAATGCATACGAAAATCGCGAACTCTCAGGGACTACTAAAGCCACCTTTTGACCCGGTTTGAGGCCTCTATCATTGACCAGTTCCTCTAACATCAAATAAATCGATGCCGCTCCGACATTTCCTCTGGTATCCAAATTTGTGAACCATCGGTCGTATGGTATGTGCATGTCATTCTCGTCGAGGAAAGCTGCAATCTTATCCTGGAAGAAGAAGCTTGAGATGTGCGGCAAGAAGTAATCAATCTCGTCTACGCTCATTCCGCGTTTTTCCATTATTTCTTTAAATCGCTTAAATCCAAGTCGAACGACATTTTCACCCAGCAACTTAACATCTTGCTTGATGGCCATGATCGACTTTTCCTGAAGTTCTTTCGGCGAATAATCTTTGTAGCTTTTTAGTGAGCCATCTTCCATACGCTCACTACCGGCATACATACAAGGTTCTATCTCGTGTGCATATGACACGGCCTCGATCCAATCTATTTTCAAAGACGGACCGTTTGGATTGGGTTTAGGTTCTAAAAGAAATGCTCCAGCCCCATCGGATAGCATCCATCGGAGAAAATCTTTATCAAAAGCTAAGTATGGTTTCTCTTCTAGTTCGATCAGTGTTTGAACTTCTTCTTCAAATTGATCTTGGGATGCCCCTGAAACATGGTCCAGGGTTATGAAGGTAGGGATTGGGTTACTGAATCACGTTCGTTGTGCTGCTTCGACGCAAGGAGCGCAGCGACTGGAGTTGAAGCGGCACAACGGGCCGCGAACTCCGCAGGGGTAAGCCCACTCAGCGAGCTGTGTGGACGTCGGTGGTTGTAGGTCGATCTCCATTGGCCGATAACCTGTTGGGCTTCGGCAAGCGTGTCGAATGCTTCGCACGACAAGCACTCGTCGCGAAGCCGACTGTGGAAGCTCTCGACGTAGCCATTCTCCCAGGGGCTGCCTGGTTCGATGAACGACGTGCCGACATCAATGCGGCCGAGAAACCCTCGAACGCGACGACTTATGAACTCAGGTCCGTTGTCACTTCGGATGAATGCCGGAACGCCTCGCATCGCGAACACGTCCACCAGGAGATCAACCAGGTCATCACCCGTGAACCGGCGAGAGACCTCCAAGGCAATGCATTCCCTGGAGTACTCATCGATCAGCGACAGGATTTTCAGCGAACGTCCGTTGCTTGTCCGGTCAAAGATGAAGTCGATCGACCAAACATGATTCATGCGTTCCGCACGGCGACGGCAGATTCCTCCCGAAGCGCTTCCGAGCCTGCGTTTCTTCGTCTTTTTCCGTGGCACTCGAAACCCTTCTCGTTTCCAAAGTCGGTAGATCCGTTTGAAATTCACTGTCCATCCTTCACGGCGTAGCATCCGCGTGATCATTCGATAGCCGTAGCGTGGGAATTCACGAACCAGTTCATGAACGCGGCGAAGCAGTATCTCCTCGTCGCTCTTGGATTGCGTCTGGTACCGCTGCGTACTTCGCGGTTGACCAAGCGTCTTGCATGCCCGGCGTTCTGACACCTCAAAGGTCTTT
>PKCQ01000236.1 GCA_002862265.1 Planctomycetaceae bacterium
AGAAAAAAAAATGAAGAATATCATGGCGACTTTTTTTCAGGATACCTCGGATCCCCGAGGATTTCTTGATCGACTCTCATGAGAGCCTGTGGATTGGTGCTCAGGCTTCAGACCGATGTTTTTTTGTCATAGTTAACAAGCAATTTTTGGATTTCGCTAGGTGGTAAGGCGGTGCTATGGGAGCTATTTAGTTCCCATCCGCCCACCATGCAACTTTGCCTGCGACTATGCGCAGGCAGCCCGTACCTGAACAGCATCCTGACCAGCAACCCAGGCATGATTGACGAGTTGCTGGATTCCTTGATGCTGGATCAGTTGCCAAGTCATGACGAGATGGCAGAGGAGCTCGACACTCTTTGCAGAGGTGCGGTGGAAGTTGAACCGATGTTGCACAGTTTCAAGAACTCGATGCACTTAAGCGTCGGCGTGCGAGACATTCTGGGAAAGAGCACGATTGGTGAAACGCACTCAACCCTTTCGGACATCGCCGAAGTTTGCTTGGAGCAAGTGATTCATCACGAATTCCATCGCTTGGTGCAAAAGCTTGGCGTTCCGATGTTGCAGATGCCCGTCCCTTCCGGAACGGAACCTGCTGAACTAGTAGTTCTGGCGGTCGGCAAGCTCGGAGGTCGCGAACCGAACTACCACAGCGACATCGATTTGATCTTTTTGTTTGATGGAGACGGCGAAACGAAGAGTTTAGTTCCAAATCGCCGCTTCGAGCCGACGACCAACCGGCACTTTTTCAATCAACTTTGTCAGCGTGTAATTCACTCGGTCACACGCAGTGGGGCGTCGGGACGCCTTTACGATCTCGATACTCGCCTGCGACCACTTGGAAGAAGTGGCCAACTGGCAATATCCGTCGATGACCTGCGCGAGTATTTCGCATCGGGCCAAGGTCAGATCTGGGAGCGACAGGCGTTATGTAAAGCGCGTCCGATCTGGGGTAACCAGACTGCTCGCACGAACGCCATGCAATGCGTCCGAGAGGTTTTGACCTCTTTCACTTGGCAACCACAATATGCACAGGACATCTGGCAGCACCGAATGCAATTGCAGGAAGGAGCTGCTGCCGACAACTTGAAACGCGGAGTGGGCGGAACAATGGACGTCGAGTTCGTGGTACAGATGTTGCAACTCGCACAGGTCGGAACTCATCCGGAAATTATGGTGCCGAATACTCTGGAGGCCATTCAACGGCTGCACCAAGCGGAGTTGTTAGATTCTAAAACGGCAAATTCTTTCGATCAAAACTACCGATTCCTTCGGAGTATCGAGTCTGGGATTCGGTTGATGAATTTGTCTGCTCGACACGAACTGCCAAAGACACACGCTGAGCTGGAGCAACTGTCATTCTTGCTCAAATCGCGTTCTCGAATTGCTTTGGAAGCCGACGAGTTGGCTCGACGCTGTGATCAAGTCCGCAACGAGTGCCGTAAAATCTTTGAGACTACTTTCGGGAGATGGATGCCTCAGGAAGAGGTTGCCGAAGAATTATAAGCTTCGGAAGTGAAGCCCCGCTTCAATCTGGGGCAAATCGATGCCTTTCATTCATTGCCAAGTGTGCGGTAACTTGTTTCACTTTCTCGAGCCGACGTCACTCGCAGAAACGGAAGAACGCTTGCCAAGCGACCTGGATAAGGTTTGCACTGGATGCCAGAAAGCACATGCGTCGAAAACTTGCGACAGAGAAGTTGCAAAGAAGGTGCCAGCAAATGCTGAAAACGTAGACTCACAGTCGATGTTAGGATGCGATTCCGGTTGACGGAAGGACAGAGGAGGCAGCCAAGAAACTCGCGACAAGACTCGCCGAACTGCAAGATATGCGTGGTCGTGCATGCCGTTATCGTCGAGTTACGGTATTAGGTTTCGCCAGAAATCCTGATTAGCATGCGGGGAAGGCCCCCTCCCTAACAGATCCCGCTACTGGGTGAGAGAAATGAGTTGTGAGCGGATTTGCTCGTTGTCGGCGATATGGGAATCTTGATGCACTTTAGCGTATTGCAACAAATGACCAGCTAGCTCCTTTGCTACGTCCTCGTTCTCCGCCTGAGTGATATGGTTCTTGAGTTCATCAGGATCGACTTTGTGATCAAACAACCAAGCCTCTTCGTCCACAGAGATGACGAGTTTGTAGCGATCTGAGACTGCGGCTACCCAACTGGCTTTGAGCCCTGCATTACGAAGGATCGTGACGTCATCCCAGTTCTCGTCATCTCCCTGCAGTAAAGGACCGAAGTCTCGGCCTTGTACGCCAACTCCTGCTTCGTACCCCAGCAGAGGAAGAATCGTCGGCTTGAAATCAACGGTCCCCAAGGCTTGATGAACCACAGTGCCGGGAGCAACCTTTCGAGGAACCATGAGAATCATCGGAATCTTCGCTGAGCCTTCGTAGGGATTGCCTTTGTTGAGCTTCCCATGCTCGTAGCATAGATCGCCGTGATCGGACGTGATCACAATGGCCGTACGGTCCGCAATGCCCAGTGAGTTGAGTGCCGTTCGAATTCGGCCGATGTTGTAGTCGATACACTTGACCATGCCAAAGTACTGAGCCATTTGGTCAGCTCGAAATTCCTTCGGCGAGTTCTTGCCGCCAACCGCCGCCCAAGCTGGATTGTCCTTGGCATAGGCGAAAGTCGCGGGAGGACGAATCGCGATGTCGGTGTACATTTCATCATAGGGAGCTCGCACCGAGTTTGGACCGTGCGGATCAGGCAGACTCAAGTGATAACAAAATGGTTTGCCTGCGTTTACCTTGATGAATTCGATAGCACGATCCGTCAGCCAATCGGTAGCAAA
Organism: Planctomycetaceae bacterium; assembly: GCA_002862265.1. Taxonomy (GTDB): domain Bacteria; phylum Planctomycetota; class Planctomycetia; order Pirellulales; family Pirellulaceae; genus Aureliella. The sequence continues at coordinate 2,803 of PKCQ01000236.1, forward strand.
TGTCGTCTCATCTGCTTCGGCCAATCCGTAAGATGGCTTCCCCTTGCTGCGAGCTGCAACACGCGGTCCGTCGGCGGTGAGTTCAAACTTTTTCCAGTGGCCACGATTGAACATGAAACGGTTATCCGAAAAGCCAAATTTGCGACCTGGTCCCCACTGAGGCTTACCGTTGCCGTCCAAGTGCCACTTGCCGGCGTAGCCAGTCCGATAGCCTTCGTCTTGCAAAATCTTGGCGAAGGTAACCATCTCGTTTTTCATCGGCATGTCGTTTTGCGGCGAACCCGTGTGCTGCGGATACATTCCCGTGAAGAAGGATGCTCGCGATGGAGTGCACACGGGGCTGGTCGCGTAGAACGACGTGCAGATTGCTCCAGCCTTGGCAATTGCATCAATGTGAGGCGTATCCACGACTGCCTCTTTGCCCCAGATGAATGCTTGTTCTTCGGTAAGCGTATCCCGATAGCAACCAAGCGTTCGGAAATTATGCTCATCTGTTTGAATGACGAGTAAATTCAAAGGCAGCTCCTCAGCGACCGAACAACTCGCATTCAGAACAAGAATTAGCAGGACAGTTACGTTTCTGTGCATTGGATATCTTGGTTGGTCGTGAGCGGAACGTATTTCGCGATGACTCTGGCGCCCCTGAGCGAGATGAATAACTAGTGCGGCTCAGCGTCAATACTCGCAAGGTGCTTTTCCATGAGGGCCTGTAGACGCTTGACGACTTCAGGGTGTTCCTT
>PKCQ01000016.1 GCA_002862265.1 Planctomycetaceae bacterium
GAACACGAGCACGTCATCCGCATTTCCAATCGCAAACTGCACACGCCCTGTTAGCAATTCCTGAGCCACTGGAGCATTCGGGCCACCAGGCTCGATGGTGACATCCAAGCTATACTTCTCGTAGATGCCATGAACTTTGGCAGCGTAGAACCCACCGTGCTCGGCCTCGGGAAACCAGTTCAGCATCAAAGTGACCTTCTGCAACCGACCCTCTTCAGATCCTTCACCGCCGGCTGGCTGTTTGTCATTCTCACAGGCAGTCGTGGTGAACAAACATGCTCCGATCAACAACCAAGACCCAAATCTCTGGTTCATCCTATTCCCGCTATCGTTTATTGTGAAAGTAGAAGTTCGCGCGAGGGCAATCGACTGCTAGCTCCGACGACGAATGCCAACATGACACTGGCTATTCATTTTCAAATTCGGCACTTCGCGTCCACCTGCGCAGCAATACGCCACCCAACAAATTTACGCTCGTCAACATGGCGATCCCAAGTAGTGTACTAACAAGAATAGCTGCCATCACAGCACTCGTCTTCGCCTGGTTCTGCCAACCGGTCATCAAAGTGCCAAGTCCAGCGAAGTCCGTAGCATTCGTCGCCACAAAGAATTCACCTACGATCGCGCCGATGACCGCCAATCCGGCGCTGATTCGCAAGCCAAGTATTAGGTGGCTCAAGGCATGGGGCAGCCGCAGTTTCACGAGTTCTTGCCAACGCGTGGCGCCGTAAAGCCTAAAGAGATCACGTAAATCTTGGTCAATCGAAATCAACCCGGTCGTCATATTGGAGACGATTGGAAAAGCACACACGATGGCAGCCACTAAGACAACCGTCCTGAATTCGTAGCCCGACCAGATCACCAGCAAAGGGGCGATTGCGACAATTGGAACGGTCTGCAAAAACACCACGTAAGGATAAAAGGCTCGTCGAATCCACAGCGCTTGACTGAACCCGATCGCCACCAGCACGCCTAGTAACAAACTGGTTCCAAGACCTAAAACCGCCGCCAAGCCCGTGGCCAAAAATCCTTTTCCAAGTTCTACGCGAGCATCCCAAAGTGTCTCAAAAACTCGCACCGGACTGGGCAATATAATCGGATGAATCTCATAAACACTCACGACTATTTGCCATATCCCGATCGTCATCAGAAAAACGGCAACGATAGGAATAGAATGAATCAACCAACGCAAGAAAGGACTCATGATTCTTGCGCCTCCGCCAGGGCTTGGCTGATCGAGGCGTAGATTGCAGCGAACTCAGGGCTAATCCGCTGCCCACTTTCTCTCGGCCAAGCGAGCTTATTTTCAAGCAAACAAGCAATTTTTCCATGTGCCAAGATTGCAACACGATGACTCAAGAAAACGGCTTCGGCAATGTTGTGCGTCACAAACACGATAGTTCGCTTGCGTTGCGACCAGAGTTCTAAAACTAGTTCATTTAGCCGCGTCCGCAAAAGATCGTCCAGAGCCGCGAAGGGTTCATCCAACAGCAGAATACTGGGATCGGTCACCAATGCTCTCGCAATACTCGTCCGCATTCGCATTCCACCCGAGAGTTCGCGAGGAAATTTCTCGAACGCAGCTTCAGGCAATTGAACGGAATGCAGCAGAGACTCAATGGCGTCCGATTTTGCCGTTAAACTCTCAGTTTGGCCACTTGAATCGCGCTCGCGCCGTCCTTGGCTTCCCGCCCCAAGCTCTGTCGGCAGTTCGACATTCTGACGAACCGTGCGCCAAGGCAATAGATTGGCGTCTTGAAAAACGAAGGAAAAATCACCTGACCTATGCGTCGGTTGCTCACCATCGAAAAGAATTTCACCCGACCGTAACGTTATTAGATTGGCGAATGCCTTGAGCAAAGTACTCTTTCCGCATCCGGAGGCACCTAGCAGCGCAACGACTTCTCCCGGCGCAATATCCAGATTCAAGTCGTTGAGAATGGACGGCGAATTCGGATAGGCGAATGTCGCGTCTTGGATGGAGATTCCGACAGCTGACACAGATTTTAGAGGACCGCGATGTTGAGACGGAGAAATTGGGATGGACTGGGACCCTGAGTTGGAAATGATTACCAAGACCGAAGCGTAAGCGAGACGATAAAACTGCGGTTTAAGTTATGAATAACAGCACCCAACTCACTTCTTGGCATCCTTGGCTTCAGCTTGCTGATCCTTCGACTTGGGTACTTCTAAGCTGCCGAATTGTAGCAAGGGAGGCGAACCCTGAGCAGCGGCATCGATGAACTCAGCATGGATTTCAAGCTGCCCGTCCAGCCAACCTTCAAATTGGTTGGCTTCAGACGCGACAGCCAATACTTTGGTCGCTAGGTCCAGCTGTGCTTCGAATCGTCGGCGCTGAGCTGTCATGGCGGATCGAATGTCGGATGAAAATCCAGTCATTCTCCCAGCAGCTTTGAGCTGGTCGACGGCGAACTGAAGTCGAGTTTGGAAGGCGGCCAAGTTTAGCTGCAAACGATCGAGATACTGCTGCCCCAGCGGAAGAACGAGTTGCGGCAAATCCTTCGATCCAACGCCAATCCGCCAACGAATCGAGCGGCCACGAGAACCAACTAGCTCTGCTCGAAGGTAAATGACCGTCTCTGCCGAGGATTCCTCGTCCGTCCGGATCGACCATCTTGCGGGCTTACGCTTCGCCAGGGTTTGCGGGCCCGGTGGCATCACTTTGAAGCCTTCGCTGAGCGCGACTCGCAATTTCCAGTTCGGCTCGCGAGCACGCTCTTTGTATTGCGGCGAAAGCTTTTGAACCTGCATCATCGGAACGGTCGGAAGAATGAACGGCTCCAGCTGCTTTCCAGTGGCGGCAGCCTCCGCGCCGGAAGCCTTTGCCCTATCGGTCGAGTCCGTCGCTAACTCCATCTCACATACGTCGCTCTCCGCTTCCTTCGCAACCTCCTTGAGCTCAGCAAGCACATCCACCTTTGCCGCATCCTCCATCGCCTCGCGGGCATCTGGCTCCAGCTTTTCCTCGACGCCAACTTTCGCCACTTCAAAAGGCTGTTCACCATCGGGCACACTCGCCAAGTCAACAGCCGTTTGACTCTTGTTGGCATGCTTCTCCACTTCCACCTGCTCGGGCGAAAACAAGTTATCCAACCCTAACTCCGCACCCAACAACTCTTTTTTCTTGTCGGACTTTAACTCGATTTCGGTTGGGTCCTGGAGGATTTCGCCAAGCAACTCCACTTCAGTTTGAGCGACAGCACTGTTCTCACTTCTCGGACTGTCCTGCCCCAAAGAGGTCTTTGAGTCGGTGCGCACGATGTCATCACCTGGCACTTCGTCGCCCGGATACGTTGCAATAAAAGCGACTAGCAGGCATACGGCAAAGGCGATTACAACAAACAATAACTTTTCCGCATTGGGGCGAGCGGGCTTAGATGCTGGCTTTCTACGAGAAGGGAATGATCGGGAGGATGTCGAGTACTCGGAAGTCAACTGTTCAAGACGCTGCCTGAGCTCGTTACTGGAGAGCTCGTTCGGCTCTACTTCCTTTTCGCCAAGCCCTAAATCAA
>PKCQ01000210.1 GCA_002862265.1 Planctomycetaceae bacterium
GCTGCTGCTGCATCTGCTCGAAGTTTCTCCTCCGTGTAAGTATTCAATTCCTGTAGCGACACCACATCCGGTGCCTGCGTTTTCATCCAGCGTTTCCAGTTTTCATAACGAGGCTTGGCTTTTTTCGTGAAGCCATACCAAACGTTGTGTGTAATGATCTTTAATTTCTCTGGCTGCGATCGCACTATCGGCTGGGCTGATGCAGCCGCAGAACAGATCACCTGAATCATCAGGTAGCAAGAAAGCAAACGACTTTTCAAAAGGAACATGGCTAACTTTGGATAAGAGAGGGGGCGGGAAAGCAACGCTTAACTTCAAGGTGCACTTCACATTCTGTCACCGTACTTGGACCGCAGATCGTATAGCTGTTTTACCAAGCGAGCCTTGATAGAGGCAGACCCCGGATCGTTGTAAAGATTCAGCGACTCGTCGGGATCTATTGCAAGATCGTAAAGCTCCCACGTCTTCAAGTCGTAGAAAAAGATTAGCTTGTGCCTGCGTGTTCGAATTCCGTAGTGCCTAGCAACTCGGTGTGCAGTACGATTAGCCGGTTCCACCATCTGATAGTGGTAATAAATAGCATCTCGCCAATTGTCAGGGGATTTCCCGCGCAGAAAAGGCACAAGTGACTCTCCATGCATGGAAGCAGGAGCATCCAAACCCGGCATATGCATGAAAGTCGGAGCCATATCAACGTTCTGAACGAGCGCCTCACAGGTGCTACTAGGCTCGGTCACCCCAGGCCAGTGTACGATAAGCGGCGTACGCAATGATTCTTCATACATCCAGCGTTTGTCATACCAGCCGTGATCTCCGAGGAAAAACCCTTGATCTGAGGTGTAGATCACAATAGTGTTCTGGTCGAGTGCATGCCCTTCGAGAAACTCTCGAACTTTGCCTACACTATCATCCAAGCCGGCGACGCTGCGCAAATAGTTTTTGATGTAACGTTGGTAGTTCCAGCGAGTAAGGTCATCGCCCTCAAGTTTTAGCTGCGCAAATTTTGCGTTACGCGGTCCAAATGCCTGGTCCCATGCAGATCGTTGCTCTAGCGTCATCTTAGCCAACTGCGAACTGGCGGCTCGATCCAAGATGCCTTCACCTGTTACTGGAAGCTTAAGGTCATAAGCAGGAAAGAGATCACGGGACACTCGCATTTGTGCCGTCTTTGCGCCCGAGTTCTTTCCGCTGTAGTTGTCGAATAAATCGCCGGGCTCAGGTATTATTTGGTTCGTGTACTTATTCAAATGACGAATCGGTGGTTCCCAGGTTCGGTGGGAGGCGGAATGAGAAATCCAAACCATGAACGGGCCATCTTTCTTTTCCTCGATCCAATCCAGCGATCGTTGGGTAATCGTGTCTGTGCAATGACCAACGCTCGTCTCGACACCGGTGCTTGTTTCAAAATTCGCATTGAATGAGCTTCCTTTCTTTATCGCCCAATAGTCAAATCCATTTGGCTTAGTCGAAATGTGCCACTTCCCAAACACTGCAGTAGCGTAGCCGGCGGCTTGCAAGGACTTGGCGAAAGTCGGCAGCTCGTCGCGGAACTTGGCGCGATTGCTCGTCTGACCGTTTGCGTGAGAGTGGAGCCCCGTCAATAGCGTCGCCCGACAAGGACCGCAGATCGAGTTCCCGACAAAGCTCTGCGTAAACCGCATCCCTTCTCGAGCCAATGCATCAATATTTGGCGTCGAATTGATCTGGGAGCCATAAGCACTAACCGCATGCTGCGCGTGGTCGTCGGTGTAGATGATGACGATGTTCGGCTGCTTCGCATTCAAAATGCAAAGCGATGTCAAGACAAAGAACCAAACTAGTACATGCGTTCTTATCGGAAAGCGACCGAGCACTGAAGCGACCTTATGCGTCATTGGAACTCTGGCTGGGAGATTCTGAGTGGAGCAGACGGAAATTTACCATCCTTTATTCCACACGTTGATCAGACCCAAGATACGTTTGCCTGGAAGAAAGATTGTTTTCGAGAGGAATTCGAGACCATCCATCCAAAATCTGTTGCAATGAGCCAAACCAAAGCTACGAGCACGCATCATAGTCAATTTGTCTTGCAGGTTATTCTGTTCATGGAGAATTCAGTCCAGTCTGCTCCACTCAGAATCGTGGCCCGCGGCATTGCGGCAAGCGCCTTTATCTGCTCTGCGTCCATCGCACGAGAATCTCAGCCGAAGGTTGCCTGTTCGCCGAAGAGACAGGTCGATAAACGAGATTCTGCGACTGAATATATCCAGAGTTTGAAAATCAAGCGCGAGAAGATCGCTCTGCTTGCTTCGGCGAGGTCAAGAAGTTGCTGAAGCGTGGAATGGACAAGTGCGACGAGGTCCTAAAAGAGAATCTAAAGCTCGCACGTGTATGGAGCAAAAAATAGGAGGCCCAAAACGCTCACTCGCGGAATAATCAAGTCTTCCTATGGCCCAATGCACATCGCCATATGCTACGCGACCTACTTCCTTCGAGTCGGAGGCCGAAAACGGGCATTCCGTTTACCATCTCAAAGCGAATTAGCTTCAAACGCACTGGGGTTTTCTAGGAACGGCAAGCAACCGGGGGTGAAGGTTCAAAGACAATGTCCCAAACGCTTCCAGATAGCTTTCTCGGAGGTAGTTTGATCGGCCAGTCTATCGGAGGCGACCATCTCGGAGAATTGAATTCAGAACCGTGGAAGGGAAGGCTCGCACCAGGAATTCTCGCAGCGTCTCTTCGCCGCTCCGACGCTGCGCCAATTCGTCCCCCGGGGACTCTGCGGCTCACTTTCTACATTCGATTGCTGAGGAGTTACGGCATTGAGCATGGCGGGACACGGCATGCTAGGCACGCCAAATTGCTGTGAAACCGGCCTGCCCCCGATCAGGAGGCACTCAAGTGGCCTAAATTCGTTCCGACGCGGGCAGACAGAAACATTGCCCTTATCCGTTGCCAAATCCACTTCGCGACTTGCGAAGTTTCTGCTAAAATCTGCAACTTCGCTTGGCCGATGGATAAGATCCCGGCAGAAAATGCGTTTTTCAGCAATCTAGGACATCTCATTCCTGAAGGATGAATTTAGTGGGTGTTAAGAAGAGTGGCAAAGGTAGACGCAAAGTAGGTCGCAAGAAGCGTCGTATGCGAGCCAAGATCCGCCACCGCAAGAAGTAGTCTTTTATTGAGAGTCGAGCCCGTGTTTGTAGCAAATTGAACCAAGCCGGGCTTGCCGTCACGACTACACCTTCCTTCATGAAACACCATTTTGACGTAGTGATCTACGGCGCGAATTACTATTCGCTACCTGATTGAGTCTTGATTGCGGCGAGCCACACAAGCTTCTCGCTTTTTGAATATGTCCTGCCTGCCTTCGCTACATTTTCGCGACGAAGTCTTTTAATCGATGTCGGAAAGTCTCGAGCATCTTGGGCTGAAATCGGTAGGGATCCCAGACCATGACAAGCTGCCGCATAGGTTTTTCGCCATGAAATGAGCGGTAAACACGTCGCTCCGAGATGTCTAAGTCGTGTGCCATCTTCGGCAAAATCG
>PKCQ01000209.1 GCA_002862265.1 Planctomycetaceae bacterium
GCGCCGCCAAGTCTCACGAGAGGTGAACGCATGTGCCAGGGCCAGCGGAAGCTGACAAGCCGCATATAGGAAAAGAACACATCCGGTCCAATTGACTTGACGGGCAGCAGCAAACTCACCGTGCGTCAAATGAATGAAACTTCGCGTCAAACCGCAACCGGGACAGGGCATTCCCAAACGGTATTTTGTGAAGCAAGACTCCGGCAGTACCCAATCCTGCCCCCAAATCCCAACTCGGCCTTCCGCTCGGACTTCCAGAAAACACGCCGCGACCAACACAACCGAGACCGAGAAAAACCAGACCCAAGAGTCGAGTTTTTGCCCCCCTTTTCTTGTTGCCGAACCAACCGGTTGCTCCATCGACGTAACGATTTCAGCCTCAGCTACCTCTCCTTCGGTCACCAAATCAAATTCCGTTGTCCAAAGTAGAATAGGAAGAGCTGCTAACATCCGCGTCCGGCCCTCGTGCCAAGCTAGATCTTCCTATTCGAAAGACAAAGAACCATAACACCAGCATGACTCCGAGCAAAGCCGCGAATTCGAGGTAAGTTTCTCTCATCAGTTTGGTGCCAAGTCTCTCCACCGGTGCCGATACCGCCCGGCTTCGCTCCTGAACAAGAACCCAAAGATCACTCCTCGCCCGCTGCGTCTCGCCGGGTTTATCGGTCATCCTTTGTGGCAAATGCACCGGTTGCAAGGCTGCAATCCACTCTCCCTTATACTTCTCACCACCCTCGAATGTCGAAGTCGGATCGATGTAGTTAGTAATGCCTGAATTTATTTGCATCTGGGACCAATACAGCGAATCCATCTTGGGAACTTCTCGGCGGTCGATCAAGGATTCTAGAAATGGATGCTGAATTAAAACTCCTTTATCGTCTCCATCGCGCCCGTCCACCAAAGTCGCAAAGCGATCGGTCTGATCGGATTCGTCGCTGGCAAGCAACTGAAACTCACCCAAGTTGATCGTCACCACGAGCACACCAATCGGCTCGCGCTGCGCATCGTCTTCCGACCCTTCAGGCCAAATTGGGGTGCTGATACCCACTTTCCATTTTTGCGTCGAAGTACTTTTGAAATGCGCAGAGAGGCTCGTGCTTTCCGTCGGAGAAAATTCGGATCGCGGAACCATACGCTCACCGTCCTTTCTCAGGCCGTTAAAATAGCTTCGGAAGGCATAGTTGGACCCTACCGGAGTCTTTGCTCCTTTGTCATCGGGATCGGCAAAATAGATTCCAACATTGGTTCCGCGTGAGTCGTTGACAAAAATCGTATTAAAGATCGCGCTCTTCGCCTCCTGCGCGGACATGATACTTTGCATTCGCTGCATCAAGTAGCTCGAGAGCCGCTTTTGTGCCGGCGAATTGATGATACTTTGTGTTCCTGCTTCATTTCCATCTTTATGGGCCGAATCTGCAATGGCTGCCAGATCCTCCCGCGAAGCATCTGCCACTTCTTGCAGTAACGATTGCAATTCTTGCTCGCGCGCCTCATCCTCGACGAGGTTGAACAAAGCTGCAATTTCGGACTCGAGCGTCTTGGCCGCGTAGCGACAAGTGTCCTTATTGCCCAACACCTTCTGCTGACGAAGCTCCTGGATCGTTTCATCTTTTGCCGTGTTAATGCTCTTGGCTGAGAAGAACAGCATCAGAGGCAAAAGCAGCAGCGGCCCCAGGATCCCCAGAATGTAGATCGGCAAGCGAGTTCTTGCTTTGGTTCTATGATCCAGAGCACCGATAACTTGCTGAACATTGGCAAATCGATTTTCTGGCTCAGGCTCCAAGCAACGATCAATGATTTGACACAGAGTCTTGTCAATTCCTCGGCGTCGGTAATGGTCTTTCGGTCGCTGCGACTTGCGAATCGTCTCTCGATAGCGACGCAAACGGTCCGGCAAGGACTCGGCTGTATCCAGCGTTTCGACGACTTCTGGCGTACGATAAGGCGGGGCCCCGGTGAGCATGCTGTAGGCAATCGCACCAAGTGCGTAGACATCCCAAGCCGCGTCAGGTGGTGCGTCCAAGTCCGCTTGCTCGGGAGCCATGAAGAATAAAGTCCCCAGCGAAGGTGTCTGATCGTCTGACATCCGACTCTGCCCAAAGTCAGCGAGGCGTGGACGCCAATCTTGATCGAGCACGACGTTGGCCGGCTTGAGGTCGCAGTGCAAGACACCTTTGCCGTGAGAGCAGGAAAGACCTTCAGCAATCTCGCGAATCATCTTGCTTGTCGCTGGAACACTTAGTGCACCGCCACCACTCAGCATGTCCTCGAGCGAACCGTTCTCCATGAATTCCATCACGTAATACGGCGGATCGGCGTCCCAACCTACGTTGAGCACCTGGACAATATATCGTCCAGTAGACATATTGACCAAGTGCTTAACTTCACGATTGATTAATTGCCAATTCACTCCGCCGCGATTCAAGTAGAACTTTATCGCCACCCTGCGGCCCGTGTTCAGATCCTCTGCAAGCCATACTTGGCCAAACGCCCCACGCCCCAAAAGTCTTTCGAGTCTATATCCTTCAATCTGCGCAGGCGGCTTCTCAGACTGCAGGCTCATCGCCTCAGCCCGTTCCAAGCCCCCCAAAGATTGCTGTTGTGTGTAATCGGCGTCCATCATCCACGCAGTAACGGATTCGTTTCACAGGCAGACATCGCGAGTCGATTCTACCGCTAAATGATTGCTAAGGGACAGTTTGAACCGGACAAGATTGATTCAATAACGATAAGTACTGAGTTTCCTAAATCCCCAATGGTCCTCCTAGCCTCAGTTCTCCAGGCAAATTGATGGCCCGCCGGCGAAGAGCTTTCTCGATGTGTACCGCGTCGTCGCTCACGCCCTTGGAATATAAAGCGAACTCTTTGGTGTAAGACTTATCTAGAGTCCAGCGCTCGTCGAAACCATCGCAGCCATCGTTGTAGCGACAAACATCCGACGAATGCCAAAGTGCATGTGTGCTTCCTACCGGATTGTCAAGAATCAATTGGCACGGAGAAGATCGTTCTTTGGGCCAAAGGCACGCGTAAAACACACGCGTGAGCTACAGCTACATGCATCATTAAATTATTGAATCCGCAAATCAATTCCGCATCATGCTGTAGTTCTGGCGTACTGGCAATTTCAAGTCATCAGTAAATGCCAACAATTCAAATTTTTGGGGGCTGCCAAGACGGAATCCCTTTTTCCGCTTTTTGCCTCTCGTAGCGAACGGCCTGTGGTTGCTCAGGAGCGAAGGGCGCATCTTCGTTCACCATCAAAGGCACAGTGTCTTGCCACCATTTGTCGTAAGCCGCCCTCAATTCGGCGACAATCTTTGGATGCCGATCGATGACATTGGTGCTCTCGTACGGATCCGTGCTGATGTCGTACAGCTCGCGATTATTTACCAGCCGCCAGCGCTCACTGCGTACTGCGCAGTTCTTAAACTTAGACAAGTTAGGATCCGCTCCCTTCTCCCAGCGACCTTGATGCACAAACAAGTTCCGGTCGGGCAAGTCAGTTGTCGGGTCCTCGAGAAGCGGCAG
>PKCQ01000214.1 GCA_002862265.1 Planctomycetaceae bacterium
CATCACATCACGTCACAATACATCACACTACTTTTTGTTATTTCATATTAACTAGTTGCGTGGGTTACTTCTTCCTCAAGACTAGGGAGCTGGCGGCAGCATGAATTCTGTAGTACTTCAAAGACGACTGACCTACATCAGCGCGATGGTGGTTTTAATCGGACCGCTCTATTTCTTGGGTCGGCCCTCTGTCCGTAACATGGACGGCACGATCAAGAATGGCCGAACGGGTGGCGCTCTTGCCCAGATACGCACCAAGAACAGTCTTGGACAAGGCGACCTTGGCGAACTCGAACCTGCCAGTGAATCAATGCGTTTAGCTACGCTTGGCTTACGTGGTGTTGCCGCGACGATTCTGTGGCAAAAGGCGGAGTACTACAAGAAAGAGCAGTACTGGGACCGGCTGTCCGCAACACTGAATCAAATTGCCGCGCTCCAACCACACTTCATCGAGATATGGAAGTTCCAGTCTCACAATATGTCATACAACGTCTCCACTCAGTTTGACAACTACGAACATCGTTATGAGTGGGTCAAACGCGGGATGGACTATCTTGTACGCGGTGCGAAGATCAATAAGACTCGTACTGAAATGCCCTTCGAGCTTGGATGGTTCTTCGGCAACAAGATGGGAGTTGCGGATGAGAAAGTTCAGTATCGCCAACTCTACCGTGACGACCGCGATTTCCACGAAGAAATTCTCGCAAAGACCGGCCTGGACGTTACACAAAAGGACGGGCGTGGTCCTGACCAAAAGCCTGACAACTGGTTAACCGGGCGACTTTGGTACGAACGCTGCTATGAAATGGTGGCGAGTGGAGCCAAGCAAGCCAAGAGCACTTTGATGTTCTACCAGAAGGGCCCCCAATGGCGAATGAAGCATGCTGAAGCAATTCAAGCTGAAAGCTACGCCCACGTACCTGCTGCCAGTGAGGAAGCTCGTGCGGAGTGGCGTTTTGAAGCTGCAAGTGCGGCGTGGCGATTTGCACAACGCGAATGGGAAGAATTTGGCATGCTGCCAATTTTGACGACCTATGGCAGCACAATACAAATGGGCCTCATGGAGAAGGCCAACGAAGATTTCCAAAAGGCTCAGGATGACTTTGCCGAATTCTGCGGCGGTATTTACGATGAGCTTCAAGTTGAGCTTATTGACAAGCTTGAGGATGTGGAGCGTGAAGCACTGGATCTGCCCTATGAAGAGCGGAATTTTGAGCAGGTGCTGCTGGCTGAGAATGCTGCATACAAAATCTTGTTGAATCCTGATGCAGTTGCAAAGCGTCTCGAAGACGATGAAGCACGCATGACGGCCATGACCAAAGCCAAGGAAATGGTCCGACTGCGGGAACAGATTCGACACATCGATGTCTACCGCAACCAAATCAACTACGCTTACTGGGCTGAGCGATGTCTGGCTGAGCAGGAAGAGGAAGCTCTACTTGCTCGCACCCAAATGTTTAATGCAGACCAGCACCTCGAGAACGCGGAGTTGACCGAAGCATTCAAGGCTTTTGAAGAAGCATTCATAAACTGGGACAAATTGTTCAACAAACGTCCGGCGATGATGATCGACGACATTGCTGATGAAGTGATTGCATCGGTGCAGCGATACAAGCAGATTTTGGATGAACCTGAACTGCCAGAGGATTTCCCTCTTAACGATTTCCTCGAGTTTAGAAGGGTATATGAGGACCAGTTTGCTGACCCTGCCATGCTAGGCGTGATTTCGAGCTGGCCAAAAAAGTATCCCGGTCGAAACTTTTTGACTGAAATGCTTCGCAAGAGTGAAGAGTACGAAAGCCAGTTCAGAGACACGGGCACCAAAGATCCGGCCGAGATGGCGCCTGCATTTGAGATGATCGATCCGGAAAGTGGAAAGCCGCTCGAGAAGGCACGGGGACCAGCTGCAGAAGGCAATGACCACACATCGGGTGCAGAAGAGCAACCTCCAGTGTCTGAAGAAACCAAGTCACCGGCAGAAGAAAAGCCACCTGCCGCTGAGCCAGGCGAACAGCCTGCTACTGACGAGACTCCAGCTGAAACCAAGGAGTCGACCGAATCAAGATCAGGAGCTCCTCTCAGCGTGAGCAAGCCGACAGCGGGTTCGGCGCCGGGGCCAGAGAAAAAATAGAAACGCCCGGAATTTAACTAGCCCATCAGGATCTGACGGAAAAGGCGCGTCTCGGCTCTCAGGGAGCGTCTTTTCCTTTGCACCGATTCTTGTCTACCAAAGTGACTGCAATACCAATCAGGCTGATAACCAGCCAGCTGGACTCCACCAGCACGGCGGAAAGGTTGAAATCAAATGCCAGAGAGACAAGTAGCAAAGCCGCACCGAGAGCATTCAACAGCGAATAAAGGAGTGATTGCGCTTCAATTCGATTGAGCTGAAGCAGCAAGTAGGTCCCTAGGAGCAAAACGAATCCTAGGCCACCGATTAGGTTGTGCAGGTCAAACAAAGGACTCTCCAAAGGGTCATAGCGAAGGGAAGCATTCTGCCAATTCATTTCGACAGACAGTCTGGTCTGTATCGGCAGATCAGAAAAGCCAATTTGGTGTTCTGGAGCACTGAATTTGGTAGTGCCGACTACAGACTCTTTTCTAAGTTGGAATTGGGCAACCAGGAAAATTGTTCGTTGAGACGCGTCCTATAATGCAAGCGGTATCTGCCTCCGCCTTGTCGACATTCCAGTTCCAGCTGCCTTTGACCTGACTTGAGGTCATCTGCTATGCGGATGAATAGAGCCCGGCTCGCGCTGCAAGCTGGACATCACTTGCAATCTGGACTAATCGATCGAGTTTGAAAAAGCGTTGGGATTGGGATACCAGGCGATCTGCAGAAGAGCTAATACCGATCGAAAGTGTATTCGCGGAAGCGAAGAATGGGTTAGAGCGAACTTGGACTGGCAGATTCTGACTCACCTTCTGCCTTAGAACTTTGGAAATTGATGATGGGCATTTACGACCGCGACTACTACCAGGAAGACAGCTTCCGGCCGATCACGCCCTGGAATAGCCGCAGTATGGTTTCCATATTGATCATCGCCAATGTGATCCCATTCATTGCCAATTTTCTTATCGGAGGTAGGTCGGACGCCTTGACCTCCCTCATGGCTCTACAGCATGACACGCTGACAAACCCAATAGCTTCGTGGCAATTCCTGTCGTATGGATTTGCGCACGGCGGCATCTGGCACATCGTGGGAAACATGCTCGGCCTTTACTTTTTAGGACGAAGTGTTGAGGACCGACTGGGCAGATGGGAGTTCTTTCGCTTCTACATCATCGCCATCGTGCTTTCCAACGGGGTTCAACTCCTTGGCGTACTTCTTCTCGGGAACGTAGAAATCGAAGTTGTAGGTCCCCTTGTCCTCATAGATCGGGGTAAGTCCCTCGAAGCTCGACTTCTCCGTGAGGTCCTCGAACTTCTTCCTAAGCGCCTTCGCGATGAAGTGGTCCGTATTCATCATGTGGCCACCGTCGTAGCCGATCCAGACGTCGTTACCGATTACCGTATCTCCGGCAG
>PKCQ01000712.1 GCA_002862265.1 Planctomycetaceae bacterium
CCTTCCCAAGCACTGCAATTCCTGCGAACCATTTCTACCCGACGAGTCCAATTAGCTGCCCACTTCGAATTTTCAGCGAAACGAGAGAGGCACTCTGCGATGTCAAACGAACAGCAATCCAACCATCTTTAGCGCTACGAAGAGCATCTTGCCCTTTGTTTGTACCAATGGGATTTTGGCGATGCTTCCCCCAAAATAACCCGGACTGAGAATAGTCCTGGCGATTGCTCACGTAACATCTGCTGTAAACAGCATACTGTCGGACCAACGATCATGCCGTCCGAGTAGCTGAACTTGTTTGAGCATTGAAGCGAGATTTATGTTCTCGTAGACCGGAGATTTCGGAAAAAGCCGCGGTACAGCTTCCTTGACGAACCGATCTACGTTTTCCGTCAATTTCCACAGTTCGTCTTCAGCACAGAACTTCCGCAATACGACGTAGCGATCAACTTCAAACTAGGAACGCAATATATAATCACCAACGCGGATGCCATAATGATCATTGCTCAATTCCCTGCCCTCTGAGCAGCTTGAAACATATCAAGATGCGGCCACCGAAATCCAGGATTCTTGTAAGTCACGTTTTGGTACTCTTTCTGCTCAGCGATGAACCTAGCAAGGTTCGATTCTTGTAAGAATGGATCTTTGATTTCGCTCTGAAACGCCTTCATCGCTCCGAGCAAACGTTTGCGAGTATGCTGATGCCCGTCGCTTTCCGCGAGGTTCTTCCACTCATACGGATCTTCATTGAGTTCAAACAGCTCGTACTCTGGCGGGTGTAGAAACGCTTGGACTTGCTGGTCTTCCGGCAAGTTGCTGTTTTTGTATCGCGAAAGAGCCAATCGATTGAGCGCGCGATCTGGGTTGTAAACCAACTTGAACCGCTCATTGCGGATTCCGAATTGCGTGTACAGAAGGTTGGGTGAAGATCCGGTCGTGAACGTATGAATGTACTTTCGCGGAGCTCGCCTGCCAGCGTCGAGATCCTGTAGCGACATTCCCGGCAACTCTGGCGGAATCGGAAGGCTGGCCGCACGAAGCACCGTGGGCAGAATATCGATGGTCGACACCAAGCCAGATTCAACCTTGCCGCTAGAAAACTGTTTGGGGAAGTTCACGATCATCGGGATCCTTGTTCCATTCTCGTAAATGCTTCCTTTCCCGCGTGGAAAGTCATCGCCGTGATCGCTGATATACACGATTAAAGTATTCTCCTCTGCACCCACCATTTCGAGTCTATCAAGCACCATACCAATACCTTCGTCTAGACGATTCATGCATTTGAAATAGTCGCGGATCTCTTCACGCAAGTGCGGCGAGTCAGAGCCAATCCACCGAAACGGTTCAATGGGATCTGCCACTTGCCGAGTCGGAAAGCCATGCTTTGACTTCGCAACAAACTTCCGATGCGCATCAGCATAATTGATGATCAGCAGGAATGGCTTCTTTAGCTTGGCCGCCTTCTTTATCACCGCATGTGCTTCTTCGGCGTAGTTCTCTATGCTGATCTTCTTGCCAAAGTTAGAATTCCGAATCGCGCGGTGATCAACAAATTCCTCGACCAGCCGTTCCGGGTTTACATGCGTCTTTCCGAAGAAGCCAGTGTAGTAGCCTGCCTGCTGGAAATAGGCTGGCATCGTCTTGAAATCACGAAACATGGAGAAGCGGTGCGTCGCCAACCCGATGTGCCCAGTCTGCCGCGTGTACAGTCCCGTCAAGAACGCCGCACGAGAAGGACTGCATACAGAATAGGGAACATACGCGCGTGTGTAGCGAATTCCATCCTTTGCCAAAGCGTCCAAATTCGGAGTGTAAACACGGTGTTCGCCGTAACATCCAAGATGCGGAACGTTATCTTCGGAAACGATGAATAGAACGTTGGGGCGATCCCTATCCGTAGCAGCAAACTGTCGTACATAGAGTTCCTCCTCCGTTTCCGTGGTGAAGGGAGAGGCCGGCAGATCTTCGCTGTTGAAGAGATTGACATTTGGGCTTGGAAAAGGCACCCAAGCGTAGCGAACGTGCTGCGGATCACCGACAGATGCACTGGTGATCTCAACCGTGTCCTTGCTATGGATTGCTGCCTTGGCCGGGTGAAACACATCGTCGGCCCCGCACACTTCGAAGTGCCGCAACGGCTTGCCATTCGAGGACTTCAAGCCCTCGCCTGCATGTTTGAAACGCACAAATAGCGATGAACCTTTACGAGCGAATCCGTCAAACAGTGGCCCCGAGTAAGTGGCATGTTCCTTAGATCGGTAGGTTGTGCCTAAAGCCCACTTCGCCAGACGGTCCCCGATCGGCTTCTTCAAATTCGGATGCACATTCCTTACTTCACCTGTATCAATCGTGATCGCTATGCCTACATTTTCAGCCTGCTCCAACGCTCGACGCTGGGTTTCACGAAAGAACGGCCACTCCGTCCGGTTGATCGCGGGAAGCTGGACGCACAGAAAAGGAAAGTCACCTTGTTCCCAGCCGGCGCGCCACTGCTGTATCAGCAGTGGAAACAAGCGACTGTGCTGCGTAACGCGTTCGGCTGTCTCGGCATTCGATTCTCCCTGATACCAGATCACTCCTCGAATGGCATAAGGAATCAAGGGCTTGATTCCAGCTTCCCACATGAATCCAGGCTTGAAAGAATGATTGGGTCCAAACTCGTCGCCAGGAATCTCGTCGCCTTCTTGCATAGCCCTCAGCAGGTTTTGCTCGCCCCGAGTTCTACATAATTCACCCAGCTTCGAATTGTCGAGCCAGCTACCTGCAACCATACCTCTGAGCTCAGGGTCGGCTCGAAGTGCTTCCTGCGAAATCCATGCCTCGGCGGGAGTACCTCCCATTGCAGTACATATTAGCCCCACCGGCACGTCCAACTGCTCTTGCAGTCGCCGCCCGAAGTACCAAGCCACTGCAGAAAACTCCCGAGCTGATTCGGAACTCGCAACCTTCCAGCTCCCCGTACAAAACGCATCTGTCACGAGTCGATCGAGATGTTCTGACGCGTAGCTGCCAGAACTGCCACGAGCGGCGCCCACAAGATGGAGCAGACGAAGGGGCATCGTATGCTCTGAAGCGATGTCATCATCACTGTTTTGCTTCAGACGCTGAAGCTCTGCCATTCCACTCGCAGATTGAACCAATGGCCATTCCATGTTGGATTGTCCAGCGCAAACCCAGACTTCACCGATTAATACATCCGAGAACTGTAGCTGCTCACCATTCGACTGGACAGTCAAAATGGTCGGCGTTGAACTACTTGCACGAGCCGACATCCGAGTCGTCCACTTGCCAGCTTCATCCGTTGTGACAACTCGGTTTTCTTTGCCCAGTGTCACTGAGACCAACGCGTTGGGTTCAGCCTGCCCCCAAACTGGAATCTTCGCATCAGCTTGAATCACCATATGGTCACCGAAAACTAACGGTAACTTGAGCTTCTTTGCGGAAAGCATCGCTCGCGCTCCAATGGCCGAACGATCACACGGTACATTGCTCTGCTTTGCGTTGCCCT
>PKCQ01000196.1 GCA_002862265.1 Planctomycetaceae bacterium
AATAGGAATGGGAATGGAAATTAATAGGAAGAGGAATTTCCCGTTGGACCAAGGATTGAACAGGTATAGGTACTCCTTAGTTTCAATACCACGCATCGGATTGCGTTTAGAGCCCGAGTTCTCGTTGTACTCTTTAATCACGAAAGTACGCTCATGTTGTGGCTCGCCACGCAGTATGCTCGCGAAGGATTGCCCGTCTAGCTTTTCCGGAGGTTCAAAACCCATTACTTCGGACAAAGTCGGAATGAAATCAACTGCCGAAACCATGTGCTCCGAGTCAACTGATCCTGGCTTCGTTATTTCCGGCCAGCGGATCATGAGGGGAGTGCGCGTGCTGTGGTGGTAGAGCTGCGTTTTTGCAAAAGGAAGTGGCATGCCATGATCAGAAAGAAACATCACAAAGGTGTCTTTGCGGTGTCCGCTCTCAGCAAGCACTTTCATGACTTCCCCTATGCAGTCATCCGCGCGTCGGACAGAGGAGTAGTACAATGCTAACTCGTTTCGAACCTCTGGATCGTCGGGCAGAAATCCAGGCACAGGAACTTGCTCGCCCGAGAAAACTAAGCTTGGTAAATGCGGATCCTTACCGTTCTTATAACCCTGTGTGTAGAAGGGTTTGTGAGGATCGGAGACGTTGATCATTAAGCAGAATGGTTTTCCAGACTTATCGGCAGCAGCGATGGCTTGACGCGTCGAATCGCCATAGCTGGCGGCGTCCTTGACGTGGCGTTTGCTCCCATCGGGTGCGGTCTCCAGGTTCAGATCCCACGCGTATGGATGATAAGGCGTCGAGTGCGAGACTTTGTGGCGAATCGCGGTGAAATAACCTGCTTGACGCGCGAGATCACAGAGCACTGGATAGTCAGAATCAGGAACGGGATAGAATCCTTCGACCCGATTGTTGTGCGGGTAGCGTCCTGACCACATCACGTTTCGAGAGGGCATACAGTTGCCGACTTGGACGTGCGCGTGGTCAAAACGCAGCGACGTCTTGGCCAAAGCATCCATATTCGGCGTCGTGCCAGGCAATGTACATCCGTACGCGCCAACGGAATCGCAGCTCATATCATCGACCGTCATGATCAGCACGTTCGGCTGCTTTGCAAAGCAAGCCAGAGATGTCATGAGCAGTAAGGCGCTAGCGAGTACCAGCCGTGATGAGAAGTGATAACGAATCATGTGGTAGGCTTCAGGAAGGAGGATTGGGTGGAACCTAGCATTGTAATCCAGCGCGATTCTGAGGTAGTGCCCCCGAATAAAGCGAGCTGGCGTTGGCAGCAAGAATCGCAGCGTTCGATTACTTGAAGAACATGGTCTCCACATTGCCGCGGAGCACTTGTATGCCGAGTTCAATCGCGCGCGTCTCAGTCCAGCCCATGTCTTGAACGAAGTGCTCGGCGAGGACTTTCGAAAGGCAGCGTTTGAACATCGCAAACTTCGGTAAAGCAAACTCGAGTTTGTACATGTCACTGTAGTAGCCGACGATCTTGTTTCTCGGGACTGCTTCCATTCGTGCCCACAGGTCTTTGGTGATGATGGAAGGTGTGTTGCTATACCACCAGTGACCATTGCAGGTTACGTTGGGAAAAATCCAAGCGTAGCTGACGAGATCTTGGTTCGTGACGCTTGCCAATACCGAGATCGGAAAAGTGACTTGAGGAAATGCATTGAAGAGCTCGCGATATTGGATCAAAGAGACGCGGCTGTCGTACAAGTCTTGCCCTTGGAAGACACCTGCTGGGTAGACGCTGCGATTGACGCCAATCATCAGGTCGAAAGGCAGCTGGAATTCGACGCAGTTCTCAGCGAGCTTCCAGAACACCCAGTAGCCGAGTGTGAGTCGTGCATCCTCACTTGCTTTTTCACTTTTGCGAAGAATCTCGGTCAAAGCTCCTTCCGCGTCGGCATCGCTCACAGGTCGCGGGGTAAAGAAGGGCGGTAAGCTGATGGCACACGCTCGAACGCCGTTACGTGAGAAGTGCTCGAAGCGCTGTTTCAACGCGTTCCCAAGGTCGGTCAAATGCTGCACTTCTGTTCCAGAGCAAGTCGCCAAGCGTTCTCGAACGGCTGGCTTGGCGAAGTGGAAGACCAGTTCATCGGTACGCAGGCATGGGATGTATAGCTGTGTATCGAAGCCTTCGAGTGTGTCGTCGAAATCATTGGTCAGAAAAACTGCCTCGAGTTTCGACTTCTTGAGGACCTCCTCTTCCCAGTCTGGCTGATCGAGTTTGGCTTGAGCCGCGTCGTAGAGAGTTTCCCAGTTGGAAGCGTCGAAGCGTTCCATTTCGACACCGAAAAGTTCCTTGGCCGCCTCAAGTAACCAGCTCAGCTGAACTGTGTTGTCAAGGTGCGACATGCCTTCGGCTAAACGGCCGACTTTTTCCTTTGGGCTCAGGCTTGGATCTTCGATGGCCTCGCGGCGCATTCCAGCGGAGTGCGCGAGCTCAGTGTAATAATGATAGCCGAGGATGTCCGCCATAGTCTCGCTTGCCGGGCTGTGCGGATTAATGTGTGTGTGCGGATCAATCAAAACCAGACTGTCTAGTTCCGCAAAGATTTGGTGAGCGAGTTCGGATGACATGCGTATTTCCCTCAGATGGATGCGTGGATCGCATAGTTTGCCGGATTCGGCTTTCCAGGAAAAGCAGTGGTCGACGTCAAGAAAGAGCTTGCGAAGCTTTGCATGCCAATTGTTTGCAGTGCAATGCCGCGTGCCGCAATTCTTACCCAAGTGGAAGATTAACCGTGTTTCGTCTACCCGGTCTGATTAGTGGCTTGGGTGGCGGCATTGGTTAGTTTTGCGAGTTCTCTCGCTTCATGGCTAACAGAAAGACTACAATTGAGCAGCGGCGGAAACGGTTCGTCACGGCTAGGCGAACACAAGCTCGAGATTTTTTCGAGGCGAGAGACAATGACTCCAGAGTTTGAAAACGAGAAGCGTTTCGGTGAAAAAACCGAAGATTCCGAATCTCTTCAAGCTGACGGTTCTCTTGGAAGTTCTGCGGAGGTGCCAAGCACGGAGCTTCGGTTCCCTTTGCCAGTTCAGCCCTCCGACCCAGCTGCGGAGGTTTTGATAGACGAGCGACAGCTGGTATCAGAGTCGGCTGTTGTCGCAGGTGATAAGTCTCCGCAAGCAGAAGGGAAGGACGAGGTGGAATGCGAAGCCGAAACGAGCAGACCTTCCGGTTCGCAATCCATGCATCTGGCGACCTCCACTTTCTTAAGTCTGCTGATGGTTCTTGGGCTGTTGCTGCTAGCTCGGTTGATGGTTCCTTCGCTGGTGGAGAGTATTCGCTATGGATGGTATCGTGGGCAACTCCGGGCTGAGTATGAGCTTAGTGGTAAGCGGCTGAAAAGCGTTTCTTTGGATTCTCTGTCTGAGGTGTCCAAGCTCGTCAGCCAGCGTATGGGACCAAGCGTGGTACATATTGATGTTCAAAAGCGGCTTCGGGCTGGTCAACTTGCAATACCCGGAATGTCACCGCTCGAGGGGCAGGGCAGCGG
>PKCQ01000077.1 GCA_002862265.1 Planctomycetaceae bacterium
TCCATCATTTGGATTTGCACGTAATTCTCTGGGATAGCGCACACGAATGCCGTAGCGTTCTCTTCCTTCTACCGTTTGCGAGAGCACCATACCACCTACAGAGACCTGGATAACTTGCTGTACCTGTTCTATGGTTATACCATAGCGCGCAAGTCGTTCTCTGTCAATATCAATAAGTAGGTAGGGTTTCCCCACAATACGGTCGGCAAAGACCGCTTCTTCTTTTACGCCTTCGGCCTGTTTTAAGATATCTTCCAATTGTACCCCAAACGCCTCAATTTCTTTTAAATCCTGTCCTTTCACCTTAATTCCCATAGGTGCTCGCATACCAGTCTGTAGCATTACCAAGCGTGTTTCTATGGGCTGTAGCTTGGGTGCAGACGTAACACCTGGAAGTTTGGTAACCTTGACGACTTCTTTCCAAATATCGTCTGGTGATTCAATTTCAGGTCTCCAATTTCTAAAGTATTCTCCATCGTCATCTGGAATGAGCTGTGCCCTTGTTACAGAGAATGGATTCGTAATCTTTGAGGCTTTATAGTCATCATCTTCTACTTCAATTTTCAGCTTCTCTTCGCGAAGCGTTTCTACGCGAACGCAAACAGTTCCGGCGGAGTCTTGCAGGGCTTCGACAGAATTGAACACTAGGTTAGTAAGTGCCTGCTGCAACGACAGGGGATCAGCCAAGACACACGGTAGGTTATCTTCAGCAAGAATTCGTAACGCTATGTTCTCAGGAATGATTGGCAAGCAAATCGTTTCCACTTCGCCAAGGATCCTTGCGACTCGGACAGTCTTCCGATCGATCGTATTGTTTCCGGCAATGGAGAGGATTTTCTGAGTAAGCTCCGCGGCTCGGGTTGTTGCCAGTTGAATCCGTTCTATGTCTTCGCGCGCCATGGATGGCGGATCTGAAATAAGACTTGTGTCAGCTGTAGTCAGAGTGACGGTCAGTAGGTTATTGAGGTCATGCGCAAGTTTCTGTGAGAACTCGACGAGCTGTTGCTGTCGCTCGGCCTGCTCTTGTAAGAAGTCGGCTCGTTTTTGCTCTTCTGACATTCGCCATGAGTAGGCTAGGATTCCGCAAGTCGTCACCAGTGGCTCGAGAAACTCGACTACCTCTTGCGAATAGCCAACCGGGCAATTTGCTAGGCCGATTAGTCCCGTCAGCTTGTTGCCGTGATGGAACGGAATTCCAAGAAAAGAATTTAAGGGCGGATGACCGTGTGAGATCCCACGAGCCATGGGATGATTCATGGCTTCGTTTGCGATCACGACCTGTTCCGAAACTATCGCATATCCAAAAAGCGTATCCAGGTTGTCAAAAACAAGCCCCGTTGCCGCATTCTCTCGCAGCAACTGAAGTGTTTCTTCATTCCACGCAATGTCGGTGTAGGCTCTAACCCGAAGCACCTGAGCATCGTTTGAATTCTGTTAAACTCACCGATGAAACCGTATTCGCTATCGGTCAGCTCCAACAACTCATCCAGCAAAAGCCTGAATGCACCGCCAGTACTCGCTTCTAGAATGAAGTTGGTTTGTGCGAGACGTATCGCTTCCAGCAAACGCTCCGTACGAGAATGTTCTTCATGCTTGTTCATATAACATCGAAACGCATCAAGTATCCGCCAGAGCCTTAGTTGGCCACAGGAGTCCCAGTCACCTTAGCAGTTCGGTCGCAACCAACCATCAGACAGAGCTTTGATGGCACCTATACTTTGCAAAAATTCCTGCCTGCTAAAGAAAAAGATTCTGCCGAACAGCGAACGACTCTTGATCGTTCAAAAAATTTGGTCCTGCAGCAATCGCAACCACCTCCCCATAAGGCCAATCATCTGCAGGGTTTCCAGAATGGCGTCAGGCCGCATGCTAGTCAAGCCGCCTTTGGCGAACATCCGTCTAGCTGGAGTGTCGCGTTATTGAAATCGCTAATGCCGCAAGCTACGAGTGGGAGTGCATCTGCAGCGGCTGAGTTGGCAAAACTGAGTGCTGCAAGGAAGAATGGAAGACGTAGCATGGTGGGGACGCTGGCTATGGGATTGCGTTGGCACTGATGAAGTGTCAATTAGCGTTTAATTATAGTTGGTTTTCCATCTTAGCCGAAAGGCGTTAGCCGCAGTTCAGGGCTGATCCGCCCTAGCTGCAGTTCAATGCGAATGGATCTGATGTCGCGTTCGGCGATATCCAGGAATGATCGTGCTCTGGTTCGTGATCCATCAACGGCGGATCTCGATTGTGACTCTTTTGGTGGTTGGCCAGCGCTAATTCTCTTCGGCCGACTTTTCGCGACCACCTAACAGTATCACTTCGCGAGTTCATCCAACTCGGACAACTTGAAACGGACGCTGAGGATGTAGGGTTGTTGGCCGTTGGACCAGTGACCGTAGGTGGTGACCACATAGGTATCGTCGGGTAGGACTTCGACACCTGGGTAGGTGGTGTCGTAACCTTTCTTGTTGTCTTTGAGTCGCACTGAATATTGACCGCTAGCACCACTAATCAGGTCTTCCCAAGTTCCAACCCAGCCAACCCAGTCACCTTCAAATGGCCGGTTGGCAGCGGCTTGTTTAGGCGAACGGCAGCGAAAGCTAATAAACAATCGCCCGTCGTCCGAGTACTTGCCAGCGTGCCTGTCGCCCGTCAGTGACAAAGGAACTTCGCGTGGCTCAGTCCAGCTCTTGCCCTCGTCGTCCGAGAAGATGATGTGAGAGTTTCTACGTCGCGCATTCTCACGGAGCAACACAGCCATCTGTGTGCCATCCGGCGAACGAATGCAGCCGGGCTCGCACAAGTGGACTTCCGAAGACTGGTAAACAGCTTCAGGCTGTGACCAATTCAAGCCACCGTCTCGTGAGAAAGTTTTGTATAGCGTGAACGTCTTCGTGACCTTGCCGTCTTTCGTGAAGAACCTTCCGTCATCGTGGAACATGGCCAAATAGTGCCCCGGCGTCTTCAACGCTTCGACAAATCCCATGACTACGATGCCACCCCAATCGCCGACTGGTTTGAGTTCGCTCCAGTTTACTCCGTCATCTTCACTGACCGCGAGTCTTGCCGGATAGAGTCCTGTCCACATGATTAAACGTCTCTTCCCATCGGCGTCGACAATGCGATGCAAAGTGGGAACTTCTTTCGAGGTGGACCAGTTGGTTGGGGTTGGCAGTCGATCGCTCCATGTCAGCCCACCATCCTTACTGCGCTTGTAAACGATTCCGCCACGACCATGGCCCTTCGGATAGACGCAAAGGATTGTTTTTCCGTCTTCGAGTAGGCAGGTCGTTGGATGCCCCAGATATTGTCCCGGCTCATGATCTACGACGACTTGGCGATAAAATTGGTCGTCCAGATCGATCGTTTTCGGATAATCTGCTGGTAGCTCTTGAGCGGTTGTAGATGCCGTAAAGAGAAGAGCGAGGAAAGGGGCAGTTCGAAGCATGGCGGAAATCTTGGGTTGGCGAACGTGTGGGATAAACAAGACTCTCTGCTATCATCTTGGTC
>PKCQ01000573.1 GCA_002862265.1 Planctomycetaceae bacterium
ACAGCTCGGGTTGGAACAGCTTTGGTTGGAACAGCTTTGGTTGGAACAGCTTTGGTTTTTACAACCCTAGTTGGTACAACTTTGATGTTGTTCACCAACTTGTTGACACCATCTGCATCAGACGCAGTTTTGGCAACCAAGCTTCGCTGAGCAGAGGATGCTACTCGACCGTTCAGGTAGACAACGCCGTCTTCAACCTGCATGTCAAGATCAAAGCCTTTGAGATTACCTGCGGCCTTGTGCTGCTGTAACTCGGACATTACAGCTTCGGCAATTTCACGATCACCTGCGAATGCCCAGGCTGGCATTGCGGCGGCGACCGAAGCGATTACCACGCCGAACAGAAAACGTCGCATTGGATACCCTCCTACGATCTCACTGTCGAGTGTCCACAATCTAGCTACTTGTCCAAGGACAAGTGTGTGCGGGAGATAGTGGTGTTCCGTCTGGGTCCGTTTCACGATGACAACAGAACACCAACCGGCTTGTGTAAGTCTTAATGGTCTGCGCTGGGCAGAGGGGCATGCATTCACATCAGTGAGCCGCGACATCAGACAGAAGGAACACTCTCGGAGCATCCTTGCTGAATGAGTTGGATCACGGGCCCAAGTGCTCCAAAGATTGCCCCCCTTTGAACGCAGTTGGACGAAGGTCGTCCAGCGATAGTCTTCGGCAACGGGTAATCTGCCTGGTAAGGTTTTTTCTAATTTTGCAGGCGTAAACAGGAAAAACAGGCTTAGCGAATGCCCGTTTAGTCCACCCGCGAGAACCTGAGAGAACTTTGTCGATTATGCGGCCGGACACTATTGCTGGCAATTCGCAAAGTGGTCGGGGGCGGCTTGACTGAGTTAGCGAGAGAGTCTCGTAACCTTGCGAATCCATCCGGTGACCGTGACCAACAAGCAACTAGCGGCAAGAATGCTGGCGGCGAGCGCGCCGATTTTGGGCCGGATGCACATCAAGATGACGACGATGATCACGCCCGCCAACATCGTGCCGCGGAGCCGTTCCCAGCCGATTTGTTCGAGCTGTGGTGCGGCGATCCAGGCTAGTCCAAGAACGAAGCCGACTTTCAGGAGGGTGCCAGAGAAGAGCTCTTGGCTGCCGCTCTGCAGATAGTCTGTATTTTGGATGAAGACGCCCAGGAACAGGAAGAGGACAGCGAAGCCCGCGAGTAATCCGCGCTGCCATTTCGAATCGGAACTCAATGTTTAACTACTCCGGAGTGTTTCTTAGAAACGAGCGAGGCCTTCCAGCCAGCGGTTGATCTCAACCTGTGGATAGGTTTCCCACTTTGCCGCGCTGACTGACGCAGAAGGAACGGTTACAGCAGAGTAGCCTTGTTTGCGAATGGCCTTTTCAGGCTCCTGTAGCATTTCGCCCTTGCCAACCAACAGGAAGTCGAGTGAGCGCAGTGGGAAGTTTTGCTGCGGCAACTGAAACCCACCAAGCGGCGTGTTCAGTGTCAAAACACCGCTGACTTGGTCACGCAATCCATTTGCTGCGATGACAGCCATTCGTCCGCCGATACCCTGCCCTGCAATGACAAGTCGTTTTCTGTCTACAGAGTAGGATTTCTGCATGCGTCTGAGGATGCGCTCGGCCAACTCAATTTCAGCAGGTGACCAACGCTGGGGATTTGCAGAACTGGCTACTGCCACGATCCAGCCTTGAGCCATGGCAAATTCGCTCCAATATTCTTTGGATTTCTCCCGATCCACATCGCCGGGTTCGGAATAGACCATTAGCAAGCCCATGTTGCGTAGGTCGGCCAATGGCGGGACCACTGCAAAGGCCTTGTTCGTAAAGTCTCCGAGAGCGATGTCGACGATTTTGCACTGGCTGTTCTCAGGCATCTCAATCTCAGGTTTCGGCAAGCTGGCTGGAAGTTCATCTGGCCACAACTCTGGTCGTAGTGCGATCTCGAGTTCTTCCTCGCGACGGCGAATTCTCAGAACCAACTCTTGCTCAAGCTCGGCGACTGCGATGCGTCCACGTAGTGTTTCGCGCGAAGTGAGTAGTTCTCCATCGCACGAGAGCAAGGTGTCTCCAGAGATAAGTCCAGCCTTCGCTGCTGGTGACTTTGATTCAACTGATGAAATCGTAAGTGCCGAGCTTGCTTCGGCTTGCTCTTCTTCGGCCCCTTCCTCTTCTTCCGCCAGTCGCTTGGAAAGCCGCAAGCCAAGATATCGCTTTCTGTATACGGGAATTTCTTTTGCAAGTTCGCAGCTCAGTCCTTTAACGAGCTTGCCTTTGCGGTATACCTCCAAACTCAGCTCGTTCCCGGCATCGACTTGTGCGATAGCATGTTTGAGATCGGCTAGTAGTCGGATGGGTTTTTCGTTGGCCTTGTTGATGATATCTCCGCCTTGGAGCCCCGCTTTTCCTGCCGGCGAACCAGGGATTGCACCGACGACCTTGACGGGACCTGCCATTTCATTCTGGCTTGTGGTGACCACACCTAACTTGCCCTCGTGCGTATCTTCGCCTTTCTGCCATGTTGGAAGACGCTCGAAAATGTCCGCCAGCGGAATCGCAAAACCAATTCCTGAATCGTAGATCTCCGAACTATCGCCTTCCAGAAAAGTGCCAGGAGAAAGAGGGGAAAGAATACCGAGACTACGTCCTTGTATGTCTACCAGAGGTCCGCCGTAGTTGATAGGAGAGATCTTGGCGTCCGTTTGAAATGCTTTCCCGTACGCACGACCCACTGCGCTGATGATGCCGCCCGACTGCGAGGCCACTTCTTTGTCATAGGTCTTTCCGAGAGCAACGACCCAGCTACCGACATTTACCGCGGAGAGCTCTGCGGAAGCTTCCTGATCTGATTCCGGTACGTGTGGCAGTGGCTCCTCCGATTCTACCTTGAGCAAAGTCAACTGACGACTAAAGTCGCGAGCTACGACTTCCGCTGATTGTCTTTTGCCATTGGGAAGACTGACCAAGATCGAGGCGGGACGTTGTCGGAAGCTGTAGAGGCTTGAGACAATCCAGCCATCTTCGGTCAAAATTGTCCCAGTGGTTGGCCCCTCCGCAACCAGATCTTCTCCGATCCGCTCCATCCCACCGAAAGTCTCGATTTGCACGACATAAGGATTCGCTTTTGCTGCTGCATCCCGTAGAGCGGCTTGCTCTTTTTCAAGAAGTTGTAGTGCGTCGAGCTGTTGGCCGAAACCACCGTGAGGCATCAGGAGGCAAACCATAAGAACGCCAATGGCAGCCGGCAGCGAAAATCGATGAGCGACTTTTTTTTGGCGTAAGGATGAGTAAGGCATGCAAAGCATTTCGGAGTGGATCAATTCGACAGCAAGACTTCTTGCAGTTTCGAACCGCGTTGAATCAGAAGTGCCAAGTCTTCGGTGCGATCAATGTACTGGAGTTCTTCGAGCAACGTGGCTTGCGAGCCAACACGCGTCGAGTTCACAAAAAGAATCAAGTCGTTGGTCTTGAGCCATGCTCGAGCTGCCACAGAATTGGGCTGCACCAAATCGACGT
>PKCQ01000092.1 GCA_002862265.1 Planctomycetaceae bacterium
CCTTTGGGTCGCAGACGTATCAGCCCTTCGACAACTGTCGAAGGAAACTTTGGCGGCGGCGGTCACACTTTACGAGCCGCAAAAAGTCATCCGCTGGCGATCGATCGCGCGTCGAGGGAGCTCAGGCACTCGCCAATTCGTGGGCGAAAACCCTGATTCCGGTGCCAAGATCTACTACTCTCTGGCTCGAAACGCTCGCAGTGCGAAGCTAGAGATCACAAGCTTGCTCGGCGAGACGTTGCTCGATCGAGACGTTGCCACCTCGGCAGGCCTGCATGTCGAATCGTGGGATCTTCGTTCTTCCGGCCGTTCGCGTCGCTCAAGCTCTACTGGCGAGTACTTGGTAACGCTTACTGTGGATGGACAAGTTCAGAAACAAAAGCTTAGCGTGGTGGAAGATCCCGAGTTCGCTAGCTCGGCCCGAGCGGAAGGCGAGCTGGAATTCTGGGAGCAGTTCCTCGGTCTGGGTGAAGAGGAGTCCGACGAAGGCAAAGAAATGATTGAACATTAGGACTTGCCGCTGTACACAGGACTGTAAGAGTCGCGGTTGCAAGGAAAAGTGACAAGAACTTTTTATCCTAGGTTTTGGGCGGACCGTACAATCCGAATCTACTCATGAACGACTATGTGAATCTGCACGTAGTCGTTTTTCTTTGACGACCGCAAGTGCGCAAAAAAGCCTATGTTCCAGACGTGGTCGAGGCGAGGTCCGTGTAATTGCAGGGCGCCGAGGGCCGCATTTGGAATTCTATTCTTGGTTGGAATTCCTGCAGGCAGGGCGGCAATACGAGAACTTCATGAGCCTACTCACTCAAATTACGGGTCCTTCTAAGGCAACTCTTTCACAAGCTTCCACGTCCTTATCAGCGCCGACCAAGCTCCGTCGAGTCCTCCATGTCATCAGGGGAGAACATTTTACCGGGGCGGAGCGAGTTCAACAGCTAATGGGAAGAGGGCTTGGTCGAAGCGGATTTGATCCACTTTTTGCATGCATCACACCCGGCAAGTTTCGGAGATGCAGCGGATTGCGCGACTATCAGGTCCACGACTTTGCGATGGAAGTCAACTTGGATATGCACGTTGTACGGGGTCTTATCGACTTCGTTCTGGAAGAGTCAATCGAGCTCCTGCATGCTCATTCACCTCGTACCGCCATGATCGCTTCGCAGATCTCCTATCGATCAGGAATTCCCTGGGTGTATCACATCCACCGATCTTCGATCCGCAATAGCCCACGCAGCTTTTCTAGACGCATGCAATCCTTAATTGAATCCTACGCGATTCGCGGTTGCGAGATGCTAATGACCGTTTGCCGTCGGTCGCGTCGAGAGATCTTGGCAAGTGGCTGGGACCGAGCCAAACTTTGCGTTGTTCCCAACGGAGTGCCGAGTGCCAATCCGATTGACACGAGCAATCGAATGGATCGCAAGACTTGGCGAATTGGCTTGGTCGGCCTGATGCGTCCGCACGCCGGAGTCGAATCTGCACTCCAAGCGATGAAGCTGCTCCGTCAGCGGAGGCAGCCAATTGAGTTGCAGCTGATCGGCAGCTTTGAGTCCGTTGAGTACGAAGAAATATTGGCTCAACTGGAGCACAAGTTAACGCTTGGAGATATGGTGCGGCGAACGGGGTTCGTGAGTGATGTCAGCGAGCAAATCCAGCAGCTAGACGCATTGGTGGTTCCCGGTCAGCGAGGAGAGGGAATTCCGATGGTCGCCCTTGAGGCACTTTCAGCAGGTGTTCCCGTTATCGGTTCGGACGTCGCCGCGATACGCGAGGTCGTTCGAGACGGCGTCGAAGGTCTACTTGCCGAGCCAGGTGATCCTGCGGCTCTTGCCCAGCGTGTGGTGGATCTGGCGGCCAGTCGCGAAAATTGGGCCAAGCTCTCTGCCAATGCGGTGACCCGGCACCGCGAATGTTTTACCGATACTGCGATGAACGAGCGGATTGCGAACTGCTACGATCGTGTATTGGATGCTCAGTTTCGGCGGTGATCGTGGCCTTTTCACGCCGAGGGCAAATTCTCTTTGCCCTGGCTGTAAGCACGGAAGGTTTGGAGCATAATGACGCTTCCTTGACGAAGTGGGAATGGAGTGCCGCAGCCCACCAATCGATCAAGGCCTCCCATACTGCCTCCCGTTTTTTTCTATGCAAAAACCTTGCTCAGGGATTTTTTTCTGATGCGATTAACAGTTCTGTTGCTCTTTGTCTTTGGCTTGTTGATCGGCTCGCAACACACGCTCGGTCAAGTCTACGACACTCTCCAAGCCGCTCAAAAGGATCCGGACTTCGCTCTCCAAGGCGAGTACGTGGATTCCAAGCGTGGACTCCAGGTGATCGCGCTCGGCGATGGGGAATTCGCGGTCGTGACCTATACCGACGGACTACCCGGCGCCGGTTGGGATGGCAAAGGCAAGCAGTCCATCGAAGTAGACAAGGACCAGCTCGAAGCCATGCTCGACAACTTTGACCGTGTAGATCGCAAGAGTCCAACACGCGGTGCGAAGCCCCCAGCCAATGCCGTCGTGCTCTTCGATGGTTCCCAAGAGTCGTTGGAGAAGCACTGGCAGAAGGGCGCCAAGATCACGGAAGGCGGTTTGTTGATGCAAGGCTGCACGAGTATCGATACGTTTCGCGATTATACCCTGCACCTGGAATTCCGGACACCATTTATGCCCAAAGCTCGCGGTCAAGGACGCGGCAATAGCGGCCTGTATCATCAGGGGCGTTATGAGACCCAGATGCTTGATTCGTTTGGGCTCGAAGGCAAGAACAATGAGGCCGGCGGGTTGTACTCCATCCGGGCTCCTGACTTGAACATGTGCTTGCCGCCCATGGCCTGGCAGACCTATGACGTGGAGTTTACGGCTGCCAGATTCGAGGGAGACAAGAAGACGGCAAACGCTAAGATTACGGTGAAGCTTAATGGTGTCGTGGTGCATCGGGATGCCGATTTACCGAAGAGCACAACGGCTGCTCCTGTGAAAGAAAGTCCTGAGGATGGACCGATTTACTTGCAGAACCATGGCAATCCGGTTCGCTATCGGAACATCTGGGTGGTACCGCGAGATGTCGAAGCCGAAGCT
Organism: Planctomycetaceae bacterium; assembly: GCA_002862265.1. Taxonomy (GTDB): domain Bacteria; phylum Planctomycetota; class Planctomycetia; order Pirellulales; family Pirellulaceae; genus Aureliella. The sequence goes on from PKCQ01000092.1 coordinate 3,087, forward strand.
CGCCGTCCCATTATCCCTGGCTTCGAACGCTTCCACGCCACCACCGCTGATGCTGTAGGTGGACAGATTCTCATGGCTGAACTCAATTGTGTTGCTTGTCACGGTGGAGATAGTCAGCTTACTGCGAGCCATTGGGCCAAGCAAGGACCTGTTTTGGACGAGGTCGGGAAACGCGTGAAGCCCGAATGGATCCTCAAGTTTCTGACGACGCCCCACGAAATGAAGCCTGGCACAACGATGCCGGATCTGATGGCTGGTATGGCGGTGGAAGATCGGAAGTCTGCCGCTTTGGCATTGACCAACTTTTTGGTTGGCACTGATACATTAAATGGAGGTGGGAAGAGTGGTAACACCAACGAAGGCCAGAAGCTGTTTCATGAGTCTGGGTGCGTTGCTTGCCACATGCCA
>PKCQ01000482.1 GCA_002862265.1 Planctomycetaceae bacterium
CCATGGGCCACTGAGCCCAAGGGCCCATGGGCATTGGGGCCCATGGGCCCACAGGCCGATGGGCTCGTTGGTCCTCATGGGCCAGAAGTTGCAAAAGCTTCGTTGGTTCGCGATCAGAAAAACCTTGCTTCAAAAGTTCCTGAACTTGTGTCCGCGCTTCGCCTCTCATGTCCTTCGAAACGTCAATCCGGATCACGGAGCCCTTTTCGTCCAAAGGATAACCGCCATCCCAGTCAGCTCCATAGAGTGCACCGTCGGGTCCGAAGGCGAGTCCCACAATCGCAATGCCTCGCCCAATCTGGTGCTCGTCCTTCATTTGAAAACTATCGCCCGTCGGCTCGACCCGAAAAGCATGCTGATTTCCGTTTGGAGCACCAGTCAAAAAGAAATAGTCCTTGTACTCAGGTGCAAGTGCAGTTCCTGGATTGAACTTGAAACCCGCTGGACCGTCGATATAGTGCTGAATTGGTGGAACGATGTACGCTGCATGCTCCTCGCCCGGCAAGTCCCAAAGTCTCTCGGCCGTCCACGGATTATAGTCTGAGCCACGATACTGATAGTAGCAACGCCAGCCTGCGTCCATCTGATTGACGATGTACACAAAGCGTTCTTTTTCATTCGGCTGATCGGCATCGTTGTCCACGCCGAACATGTTGCCAAATTGATCAAAAGCAACTTCTTGTACATTGCGAAGCCCATGCGCGAAGACCTCGAAGTCGCTGCCATCAGGATTACACCGCATGACACCGCCTTCGTGCGGGTAAGAGAACTTACTGCCGTCTGGCAAGGAAACGTTGATTCCTTTGTCGCCGATGGACCAATAGATCTTGCCATCAGGTCCCATCGTCAATCCATGCATGTCGTGACCACCGTAGGCTATGTGAATCCCGAAACCGTGTGATAGGACATTGCGTGAATCGGAGACACCATCGGAGTCTTCATCGATCAACCTCCAAACATCCGGCGCGACCGTGACATAGACGGTGCCTTCGTACGCCATGACGCCAGCGGCGACACCCGTAACTTCGGTTTTGAAGTCTTCTGCAAATGTGGTGATTTCATCAGCCTTGTCATCACCGTCCCTGTCGACCAACCGATAGACGGCTTCGCTAACAACGGTGAGGTCGCGCCAGTCGTACTGGCCGTCTTCGTTCCAGTCACGCACATGCTTTTGCTGCTTCTTCTGATCACCGCCAATCGCCAAAACTTTGCGATAAAATGCTTGCTTCGCATCCACACTGGTAAGCGAGAGATCTTTGGCTACCCACTCCCGATGCTGACGAATGTCTAAGTCTTGAATCTTGCGGCGGCGAGTCTGAGTCACAAACACGCGACCTTGGTCGTCAACGCTAATCGCCACGGGATCAGGGACATTCAGCTTTCCGCTCCATTTGGTGAACTCGAGGTTCGGATAAGATTTATCATCCTTCCGCTGAGCGAGAACTTCGCTGGATGCTGTAGCAGCAAGAATCGTGACAAAGGCAAATACAAATCCACGAGACGCATGGGACAAGTTACGAGCGGTCATCACCATTGTGATCCACTTGAATGAGGAAGGCTTGGGAAGGTGGGGCAGCATCAGCTAAACTAGTGCCATGTCAGTTTAGTCGAAAAGAGAGTGGCATAGCATCCGGCACGTGGCATCTGACACGTGGAGTCAAACTGCCTGCCGACTACGCTTTCCTTCCAGTCTGCCCCCGCCTCTCAATTCCTCCCCCCTAAACATCACCCGAGCCACACAATGACAGTTTCAAGACGAGAAGCAATTCAGCGATGCGGAGTCGGTTTTGGTACCTTGGCTCTTCACGATCTTCTCAGCCAGCAATCGTCAGCCGGCGAAGACAGAGCTGGTGAAAACCCACTTTTACCTAAGGCCCCTCAGTTTCCAGCCAAAGCCAAAAGGGTCATCCACATCTTCGCGAACGGTGGACCGAGCCACGTCGACACCTTCGATCCTAAGCCAGCTCTCCAGAAGTACGCTGGTCAGCCCATGCCTGGCAAAACACCCAAGACGGAACGGCCCACTGGAGCACTTTATCCCTCGCCTTTCAAGTTCCAAAAGTATGGCGAATCGGGCACAGAAGTCAGCGAACTCTTCCAGCACACGGCCAAGCACATTGACGACATCTGCTTGGTCCGTTCGATGCACGCGGATGTCCCAAACCACGAGCCCAGTTTGCTGCTGATGAATACCGGTGAAGCGAGATTGGTTAGACCGAGCATGGGATCCTGGATGACTTACGGACTCGGAACCGAGAACCAGAATCTCCCGGCCTTTATCGCGATGTGCCCCGGCGGCTACCCGATTCAAGAATCGCAGAACTGGCAGTCGGGTTTTTTGCCTGGAATCTATCAAGGTACTTACATCGATACAAAGCACCAAGAAGTTGAAAAGCTAATCGAAAACATCCGAAACGAGAAAGTAACGACAACTCAGCAGCGCAGACAGCTCGACCTGCTCCAGCGATTGAATCGCCGACACCAGGAGCAGCGTGACGCCGATCCACAGCTAGAAGCTCGAATACAAAGTTTTGAGCTAGCTTATCGAATGCAGATGGAAGCAGCCGAAGTTTTCGACGTTCGCAATGAGCCCAAGCATATTCTCGAAAAGTATGGCAAAGGCGTTCAGGCTCGACAGTTGTTGATAGCTCGCCGACTACTCGAACACGGGGTTCGCTATGTGCAGGTTTGGCACGGCCAGGGGCAGCCCTGGGACAATCACGACGATATTGAGCAAAGACATCGTGGACTAGCGGGGCAATGCGACCAAGCCATTGGTGCCCTGCTTTCCGATCTGAAAGGGCGCGGAATGCTTGAAGAGACACTCGTCATCTGGGGCGGCGAATTCGGTCGGACGCCAACGGTAGAATTACCAAAGGAAGGTAGCAATCAAGGTAAGATTAACGGCCGAGACCACAATCATTATGGGTTTTCCATGTGGATTGCCGGAGGTGGGGTGAAGGGCGGACACGTTCACGGTGCAACCGACGAATTCGGCTTCAAAGCAACGGAGAACCGGGTGCACGTCCATGACCTACACGCTACGCTGTTGCACTTGCTAGGATTTGACCACGAGAAATTCACCTATCGCTGGGCAGGTCGCGACTTCCGCCTCACCGACGTCCACGGGCGCGTGATTCGAGAAATGTTAGCTTAACCAAAGTGGGTCCATTGTCCCAATTGCCCCGCTCCAACTAACTGGGCGATAGCCCAGTTAGTCGCCAAAACTTCGAGTACGGCGAACCCCGCATAATGAGAACCGAGAAAAACGATCTCGTTGGAGAAGTCTAGCTTTCTACGCACAAGAAGCCGCTTCCGAGCAGTCCATTGCCCCATTCACTGCCGTTGAAATCGCGACTCTCTTCCCCAAGGAAAACGGCTCAGCCTCTACCATACGAAAACCGCCATACGAAAACCGCCAAACGAAAACCGAACGCAAGACAGTAGGCCCACAGAACGAACGCTATACCTCAGAAAACC
>PKCQ01000611.1 GCA_002862265.1 Planctomycetaceae bacterium
TTCGGCTTCTTCTCTTCCTCGTCCATGATGCGGCTTTTCTTTTCCAAGCCAGCCGTCACACGCTCTACACCCTCGTCAAACTCCTCCTGCCCAACGGTGTTCTTGTCTTTTCTTGCCGCTAGTAGAGCAGCTTCGTTCACTAGGTTCGCCAAGTCCGCTCCGCTGAATCCGCTGGTTATCGAGGCGATATGCTCGAGTTCCACATTCGGCGATAGTTTCACGTTTTTGACATGAACTTTAAGAATCTGCGCCCGTCCACTCTTGTCTGGACGATCGACCAAAACGTTTCGGTCAAATCGTCCAGGCCGAAGCAACGCTGGATCCAAGGTTTCGGGACGGTTAGTCGCTGCGATAACGATGATACCTGTGTTGGGATCAAATCCATCCATTTCGACTAGCAAGGCATTCAGTGTTTGCTCGCGTTCATCGTGGACACCGACGACGTTGCCACTTCGGCTCTTACCCAATGCATCGAGCTCGTCAATGAAGATGATGCAGGGTGACTTAGCGCTGGCTTGCTGGAACATATCTCGCACCCGAGCTGCACCAACACCCACAAACATCTCCACAAAGTCACTGCCGGAAAGGCTGAAGAAGGGAACGCCAGCTTCGCCAGCGATCGCCTTGGCAAGCAAGGTTTTGCCTGTTCCAGGGGGACCAACCAGAAGGACACCCTTCGGAATACGACCACCTAATCGCTGATACTTCTCGGGATACTTCAAGAAATCCACGATTTCGCGTACTTCTTCTACCGCTTCGTCGACACCTGCGATGTCATCAAAGTCGATACCAATGTCGTCTTGGGCATAGAGACGGCCTCGGGAACGTCCGAATGACATCGGAGAACCAACACCTCCGATACGTCGCGCGAAGAGCATAAAGATCAGGAAGATCACGCCGAACATCAGCAACATAGGGCCGAATTTTGTGAGGAAATTCGGAGGGTCAGAGTAGTTCCAGGTTACATTGCTGCGGTCGAGCGCATCCTTGATTTCCTGCTTGGCGAGCTCGTTGTCGTTATTGTTCGTCTGGAAATTCGTCCAAGCTGGTTCACCTTCTTGTTTATCGTTGGTGAAAGTTTGTTTGCGAATCTCCCCTGAGATCGAAGTGCTCGAAACTTGCACCTTTCTCAGGCCTGACAACTCAACGCGGCGGTCTTTCTGAGTCACCGAAGGAATCGAGTGCGTTCCCGTGAGAGCTAGCGTTTGCCCATCCTCTGTTGTGGTTGTTGTAACTACCTTTTCGCTACCGCGCGACTCGTACTTCAGCTCGTCAAGCAGACTCACCAAGTCCGGGTAGGGCAATCGATAAATCGCGCTGTTGACGACAAACATGCCAACCGCAAGAAGCACTAAACTCGTCAGTACTAGGTACCAAACCCAATTATTTTGCTTGCCTTCTTTTTTGTCTGGATCTTCGTCCATTGCTTACCAACAGAAAAATATTTTGGATCGGAGAATTCTTTAGATCCCCGTAGAAATTAGAGTTCGCAGAACGCGGGCATCGTAGCTTCAAGAGTATACGCAGCAGCTTTCGAAAGGGCGAATAGACGTAAAGTCCCCAACACAATTTGCCTCGGAAGTTGCCCTTCTTAGTCCGAGAAGTGTATCTCGTGCTGTTTTGGGCGATTTAGGGGCTTTGCGGTTTCTCAGGAATGTATTGCTACGAATACTCGCAAACCTTACCCTTACCGTGCTCGTAGTCCAAGCCACCTGGGGAATTTGCGCCGTTGCAGCCCAGCAAGGGGACAGCACCAATGATCTCAACCCATGGTCCCAATCCAAGTGTCCCATAACGCTCCCAGAACAGCAGTTGCCATCTTAGGAGCGACAGGCAGTATTGGGACGGCCACCGTGGATGTCATGCAGAAGATGGGTGAGCCTTGGCAGATCGTCGGTATTTCGGCTCATTCACGCATCGCAGAGCTTTGCGAGATCGCTTCTGCGACGAACCCTCAGTTAGTAGCTGCAACTTGCCCAACAAGTTTTGAGAAGGCGACAGCTGGTGGTGTTTTAACGCCAGCTGGGAGCAATATGCTGCTTGGCCCCGAAGCCTTGATTGAAATCGCTGAGTCCGCAGACGTTGGAACTGTCGTGGCAGCCGTGGTCGGCTCGGCTGGAATGCTAAGCACTTTGGCCGCCGCAAAAGCTGGAAAACGGCTTGCACTTGCCAATAAGGAGGCACTTGTTGTCGCTGGCAGTTTGGTGAATTCAGCTCTAGCTGAGAGCGGCGGAGAGTTAATCCCAGTCGATAGCGAGCACAGTGCCATTTTTCAGGCGTTGCAGGCTGGACAGGGCAGGGAAGTTGAGCGAATCGTCCTGACGGCCAGCGGCGGGCCATTTCGTTCTTGGACCAAGCGACAAATCGCTCAGGCAGGTGTCGAGGACGCTTTGGCACACCCTACGTGGGAAATGGGACGGAAGATAACGATCGATTCAGCCACGATGATGAACAAAGCACTAGAAGTCATCGAAGCTCGATGGCTTTTTGACCTTCCTCCTGAGAAAATTCAGGTCGTCGTCCATCCGCAATCCATTATTCATTCGATGGTCGAGTTTGTGGATGGCTCCGTGGTGGCACAGCTCAGCCCTCCGGACATGCGGCTGCCGATCCAGTATGCGTTGACTTATCCAGAGAGAATAGACTGTCCATGTCCTAAAATGGATTGGTCCCAAGCTCTACAATTAGACTTAGAGCCAGCCGATACGGAGCGATTCCCTGCCTTGGAGCTCGGCTGGGAAGTAGCTGGAAAAGGCGGAAGTTGTGGAGCAGTGGTCAATGCGGCCAACGAAGCTGCTGTGGAAAACTTTCTACAAGGCAAAATCAAATTCACGGACATAGTGTCGGGTTGTCGTCGAATACTGGAAGAACATCATTTCGACCCCAACCCGTCTTTAGATGAACTAATGCGTCTAGATCGTTGGGCGCGAGAGGAGATAAATCGGTGGGCAGTTTGCTAAACGATAGCCTGATCCCATTCACCTGGAATCTCATTCTGGCTCTGCCAATATTGGGTGCGGGAGAACTACTCAGCAATCTAAACCAATGGACACAAGTCGCCTTGGGACTTGGCTTTGTGATTTTCGTTCATGAGCTCGGTCACTTCTTGGCAGCAAAGACATTTGGCGTACGTTGCGATAAGTTCTACGTTGGCTTCGATGTACCGATTCGTCTTGGCCCCATCCGGTTGCCTGCAAGTTTGGCGAAATTCAAATGGGGCGAAACTGAATACGGCATCGGCATCATTCCATTGGGTGGTTACGTCAAAATGCTCGGGCAGGATGACGATCCACGAAAAGCAGAGGAAGAAGCTGCCAATACACGTCAAGGCGACGGAGGAGAAGCACCGCTCGACCCACGTTCGTATACCGCCAAGCCTGTTTGGCAGCGTATGATCATCATTTCGGCCGGTGTGGTGATGAATCTGATCTTTGCAGTGATTCTCGCCGGAGT
>PKCQ01000397.1 GCA_002862265.1 Planctomycetaceae bacterium
GTTGAGAACATGCTCCACGTTGGGGCGTGTCTTGGCTGGAAAAACATTGCTGCAATCGATCCATGCAACAATCTTGCCTGACTTCGGATCGATTTTGGCGATGTAATCTTTGTACCAAATGTTGGCGTAGAGATGCCCATCGAAAAACTCAAGCTCATTCAAATTATCGATGGACTTGCGACCTTCCTTCACGCGAATCTTTCGTACGACCTTGAATGTCTCGGGATCGACAATGCGAATGGAACTAGTGCCATCACTCATGTACAGGTGCTTGCCGTCATTGGCCAAGCCCCAGCCTTGGCCGCTGTAGTCAAGATACTTGATGTACCGAAGTGATTCTTTCTCGTAGACCGCACACTTGCGTTCCTTCCAGGTCAGCTGGTAGATCTTGCCGTTTAGGATCGAGATTCCTTCTCCGAAGTAGTTTTGTGGCAACTTCTGGTAAAGCGTCGTCTCGCCTGAATTTAATTCGACGCGTCGGAGTGTCGAGCCGCCGTATTTGCCCGTGCCTTCGTAGAGCGTTTCCCCTTCGACTTCCAAGCCTTGCGTAAAGGCATTGGCATCATGTGGATAAGCCTTAACTACGCGAACTCTGTGTACTGGTGTATCTTGTCGCTGGCAGGCCATCGTGGAATTGCAGCCAAGGAGGGCCGAAACGGCCAGTAAGATGCTTGACAGTGCAACGAGAATGAAAGCTGAACGTTGAGCGGCTTGGGACATGGCTTCGAGCTTCTAGCTCAAGAGGACAGAAGGTTTCGGATTAGGAAAGAATCGCCATGGTCTCAACCTTCCGGTTCCAAGTCCAGAGCTTTGTGCAATTAGAGGCCTGATCAGTCCAAGCCGCGTAGGATCCTCTGAAAGTATTGCAGCTCTTTAGAGATCCCTGCAGACAGATCTGGCTCTGACAATTCCTCGGGTAAAACGGGCCAAGCGTACGTTTCAACTTCGTAGTGGCCCGTAAACCAGTCTCGACCTGCAATTTGCCGCTCTCGATTGGCCTCCAAAAATTTCGTGGCCTCGGGAATATCAGCTCGCGTCGTCTCGAGGCAACCAAACTTCTCAACGAAAATCGGCACGTGAAAGTGAACGCGCCAGGGGAGCTGTGGTGTGTGTGTTGGTCCTCCTTGCGGCAACCAGCCAGATAACGCGACTGAGATATCTTCGCATAGCTCTTCCAGCTCGCCGCTGGTCGCCTGTCTCGCGGCCTGATGCAAATACTTGGGTTCGTTCAGAGTTTGGATCTGCGTGAGCATGTCCTTACCAAGTTTATCGCCGGCCTGGCAGCTATCCCAAGGAATATGAACCGCAGAGGAAACTTGTACTTTGCCAACACGAATTCCTGCGTCGAGATAACATTCCAGCGCAGCTGGCTGCGGCTCGAACATCACACCGCTGTGGCAGATGTCATGGCAAATCGAAAGGTGACGCCGCGCCGCCTCAGCTCTCTCGTTTGAAAATAAGTGATTTCTAAAGAAAGTTGCTATCTCGGGTGCAGTATTTAGCACACATCCGGGTTCTGGCTCGATTGCAACCACAATCTCTCTGCCAGTATTGTCTTGCAGCTCTTTCAGCTGTTCCGCTAGTGCCAACAAATGCTCCGCACATTTTTGAAACTCGTTCTGTCCCCAAGTCTCATGTGGCCAACCAAGTGGCAATGTCGAGATCGACCCAGTCGCTCCTTCCGGAATCAACTGGCTGAGGATACGAGCCAGCCGCAGGGTGTACTCAAGACGCTCGGGTGCTTGCCAAGTTGGTTCATAGACCTCGTGTTTGACGACTGGCTGGTGAAAGTCGCCTTGAGGAAATCCATTGAATGTGTAGGCTGCAAAATGATGTTGATGCAACCATTCATGGAATCCTTCAGCCTCTCCCGTTTGGTCCAACTTGATCGCCGCATCCTCGGCTAGCCAAAGTCCGACCGGCAAGGCAGTTTGCGTTGGCGAGCAAACTTGCTGCTGAATGGGACTCGCGAATTTCAACAAATTGGCCTGAGCTTGTTCCAAAGTGGTCCCAGCGTGGACGTTGGTGCAGTAGCCAAAGGGGTAGGTTTCGGAGGGCAAGACGTTGGTGGACATGAAGAGTCTGTGAGATTCGAGACGAGTTGGAGAGCACCGGTCGATTTTTCCAGCTGGATTCCCAAAAACCGCGGTGGAATGGAAACCGTCTGGTTGCGGTTATTCAGGCAGGTAATTTTAATAGACTGCCGAGCCATGGCTGGTGCCAACCTCTCTCTTAGCACCAATTTTTACCGTCTTTGAAATCCAACCAATTGTTACACGATTGATTTTCGTGGATTGCTGAGACTGCCTTCCTTGGTTTGCTTGACCTGGCTTGATCGTAAAGCAAAAGTTGCGTGGGTAGATCCCCGAACTCAAACTTACTTCTTTGGAAAAACATCCTGATGCGTTCGACGATTTTTGTGCTGGCCGCGATGGTAGTATCGTCCAGCTTCTCCACCGCTTTGGCCCAGCCTTTCGAAAACAAGAAGTACGGACAAGAGGACAAGTTCCGTCAACTGACGGAGATCTTGCCTACTCCTAATGGCTACCGAAATGGGGCCGGCGAACCAGGTGAAAACTACTGGCAACAACGTGCCGATTACGTGATTGACATCTCACTTGACGACGCCAAACAGCATCTCACAGGCAGCGAAACAATCACCTATCAGAACCACTCGCCGCACACGCTTCGATATCTTTGGATGCAGTTGGATGGCAATATTCACGCTCCAGATTCCGATGCCAACAAGCTACGTAGCTTCGCAATGCCGGAACGAGTATCGACTGGCATGATGAAACGGATGCAAGCTCGACGCGCTTTCGATGGTGGTTTCAAAATCACCAAAGTCGTTGATGCTCAAGGTAAGGAACTGAAGCACACCATCGTCAAGACGATGATGCGAATCGATCTTCCAAAGCCGCTCAAGTCTGGTGAAGAGTTCAAGTACTCGGTCGACTGGAATTACCAGATCAATAACTCTGCCATCGCTGGAGGACGAGCTGGCGCGGAGTTTTTCGAAGAAGATGGCAACTTCATTTACGAAGTTGCGCAATGGTTCCCACGCATGGTTGCCTTTACTGATGCAACGGGTTGGCAGCACAAGCAGTTCTTGGGCAGCGGGGAGTTCACCTTGGAGCTCGGCGATTACCTTGTTCGCATCACGGCTCCTGACGACCACATCGTTGGTGCGACAGGTGTTTTGCAGAATGCAGGTGAAGTCCTGACCAAGCAACAACAAGAGCGTTTCGAGCAATCGAAGACAGCCTCGCGGCCGATGTTCATCGTCACTCCGGACGAAGCCATGGAGAACCAGAAGGAAAAATCCGAAGGTTCGAAGACCTGGGTGTTCTTCGCGGAGAACGTGCGTGACTTCGCATGGGCCAGTAGCCGTAAGTTTATCTGGGATGCCCAGGGACACAGCGTCGAAGGCAACGAAGT
>PKCQ01000394.1 GCA_002862265.1 Planctomycetaceae bacterium
GCATTGGACAAGATCCTCGAAGAGAAGGTCCTTTACGACGCAAAAGATTTGACGACACATGCCATGTGTGTCGGCATGACTGGCAGTGGCAAGACCGGGCTCTGTTTGTCCCTGCTTGAGGAAGCGGCACTGGATGGCATTCCGGCGATCTGCGTTGACCCCAAAGGTGACCTCGGGAATCTGCTTCTTGCATTTCCGAAGCTCTCGGCAAGTGAATTTAAGGGATGGATTGATCCAGGCGAAGCTTCGCGCAAGGGATTGTCTATCGACGAATTCGCAAAGGAGACGGCAGCAAAATGGAAAGCGGGGCTGGCTGATTGGGATCAGACGGCCGAACGCATTAGTCGTTTCAATGAAGCCGTAGATGTGACAATTTACACGCCTGGAAGTAACGCTGGCATTCCGATTTCCGTGCTGAAAAACTTCAACGCGCCAGCAGCCGAAGTATTAGAAGACTCTGAAGTGATGCGTGAGCGTGTCGCCGGCGCGGCATCTGGGCTACTAACCCTGATGGGCATCGAAGCTGATCCGCTGAGTAGCAAAGAGCATATCCTTCTGTCTAACATTTTTGAAGCAAGTTGGCGTAAAGGTCAAAACCTGGACCTGCCCGACTTGATTCGCTCGACTCAAACGCCTCCGATCAAAAAGGTCGGCGTATTCGACTTGGATACTTTCTATCCAGCCGACGAACGCCTCAAGCTCTCGATGCGCCTGAACAACTTGCTAGCGAGCCCCGCTTTTGCTGGCTGGCTCGAAGGCGAGGCGTTAGACATCCAGCAATTGATGTACACCGATTCGGGAAAGCCACGTTTGACGATCCTGTCGATTGGGCACTTGAACGACGAAGAGCGAATGTTCTTCGTGACGGTGTTGCTAAACGAGTTGCTTGGCTGGATGCGTTCACAACCTGGTACCAGTTCTCTGCGTGCGTTGTTCTACATGGATGAAGTGTTCGGCTACTTCCCGCCTACGGCCAAACCACCGAGCAAGCCACCGATGATGGTTTTGCTCAAGCAAGCGCGTGCGTTCGGACTTGGAATCGCACTTGCCACGCAGAACCCCGTGGATCTTGACTACCGAGGGCTTTCCAATATCGGTACTTGGTTCCTCGGTCGGTTACAAACGGAACGGGACAAGAAACGCGTGCTCGAAGGCTTGGAAGGTGCCGCTGCGCAAACCGGAGTGTCTTTCGATCGCGGTGCGATGGAAGAAACCTTGGCGGGCCTCGGCAGCCGCGTCTTCCTGATGAACAACGTTCACGACGATGCACCAACCTTGTTCCATTCACGCTGGGCGATGTCCTATCTGCGCGGCCCACTGAGCCGCACGCAGATCAAGCAATTGATGGATGTGAAACGCGGAAAGTCAAATTCTGGCAACGAAGCGAAACCTGAAGCAGCAAGTGCTGCGATTAAACCAACAGTGGCAGTTGCAGAAAAGCCCGAAGAAAAACATCAGCGCCCTTTGGTTTCAAGTGACATCCCCGAACGATTCTTGGTTCCGACCAAAATCCCAGATCCAGCCGCTAGGCAATTCTATCGGCCAGGAATCTGGGCGGAAGCCAGCTGTCACTACGTTCGAAACTCCGCAGGTCTGGACGATTGGTTTGACCGAACGCTGCTTTACCAAGTTGATCGTAAGTTGGCGAAGGATATCTGGCAAAAAGCAATGCTGATCGAAAAAGAAAGATTTGAGTTGCTTGACGAGCCAGAGGAAGGCTATAGCCTCACGGATCCTCCTGCTGAGATGATGAATGAAAAGAAGTTCAAAACTTGGAGCAAAGATCTTCGCGATCATCTTTATCGCAGAATGCCGATGACTTTGTTCGAGTGCAATGAACTGGATGTTGTCAGTCAGCCGGGGCAGGATGAAGCCGCAGCTCGACTCGGATGGCAACAGTTAGCTCGGGAGATGCGAGATCAAGAGATCGAAAAGCTACGGATGAAATACCGCAAGAAGATCAAATCCTTGGAAGACAAGCTAATGCGTGCTAAACAACGTGTAGAACGGGAAAAGGCTCAATACGACCAGCAAAAATGGTCATCAGTTCTTAGCTTCGCCCAGACTGGCTTGGCATTCTTGATGGGCAACAAAGTTTCTACCCGCGGCGCCGCGGCAGGACGCAGTGTCGGTCGTGCAGCGCAACAACGCACCGACGTCGTCCACGCGAAAGAGATTTTGGCAGAACTAGAACAAGACAAAAAGCAGTTGATTGACGAGAGCGAAGTGGAGATTCAGGAGCTCAAGGAGAAGTTTCAGCTCGAATCTCTCACTGTCCAGCCGCTCAAAGTGCCTTGTCGCAAAGGGGATTTAAAGGTTCCTATTTGTGCGCTGCTGTGGATCCCCTGGGAAGTCGATTCCACCGGGATCGCAAGACCATTGGTCGAATTGTCCTAGTACTCAGAGGGAGGGCGCTGCTCTGCCAGTTCGCGGATGCGGGCTGCTGGCAGGGCACCACGGTACAGCGAAATTGAATGAATCTGACCGTGGAACGGGTACTTTTCGTTCTGGTCGACATAGGCGCCGAGCGCAAAAGTGGCGTTGCGATCCCAAGATACAGCACCACGCTGAGCGGTGCTGACGGCGCGAAGGCGGCCGTCTACAAACAAATTCATAGTCAAGCCATCGTAAGTGCCTGCTAAGTGAGTCCACTTGTCCTTCAGCGCGAACGACGAATCGGTCAGGTACGTCAAACGCTGTTTGCCCGTCGAGGTGATTCCAAACACAAAGTGATCGTCTTTGAGGCCCAATAGCATGCCACGCTCGTAGTTGCCGTTGTCTTCGATGGCACTCAGGATCCCCGACCAATTCGCGTTGCCAGCGAAAACTTTGACCCAACCTGCGACAGTGAGTGTTTTCGGCAAACGCAGTAGTTTGTCCTCCTGACGCACTTGTTCGAACCATCTCTGGCCATCGAAACATGCGGCTGATTCTGGAGCATCCGTTGACGATAGCACTGGCTGCAATGCCCACTCGCCAACTTTCGGCGGAAGCTTTCCCTTCGTGAGTTCAGCTGGAATGTCCCAAGCATGTAGTTCCGCGAGAGGTTCTGCCGCGAGTTTGGGATAGTCAGCGAGGAAGAACTCTTCATCGCTCAATTCCTGTGCAACCGGGGCAAAAGCCATGGATGTCTGCAAGGAATAACTGCAGACACAGCTGGCACTACCCTCTGGGATCAAGAGCAAGCCGGTTGCCGGAATCATGTTGATCCAGCAACTCGGGCGACTGGGCGAAAGTGCAGTGAATGCATTCTGAGATTCTTTGGTAAGATTGAAAACCGTTGGGTTGCTCGCGCGAAAAAAGATGCAGTTACCCGTACCGGAAAGTGCTCCACAGCTATGCCCAGGACGCACCAAAGCCCAACTCTCTTGAGATCCCTAACCATCATCTCGCTAACCATTGTAAATTCCCCTGACAAATTAGATTTTACATAAAGAT
>PKCQ01000090.1 GCA_002862265.1 Planctomycetaceae bacterium
TCCTTAATCGTTCGATCAGTCGAAGCATGCGAGAACACAATGTTCTTCCGACCTCGCAATGCGAGTAAAGCACATTCGGTACGATCAAACCTTAAATAATTCAGCGAAATCAGTGTTTCACAATGCGATTGTAAAGCCCCTCTTTAGTTTGCTTTCTCCCACTTGCCATCCCGATTAAATGCAACGCGAGTGCAGTTGTCGGCAGAGGAAACGGCACCTGTACTGCCCGCTTCGGCATCCTCTTTCTCAGCCTAGGCGGCACTTCAGGCCTACACACTGAAGGTGAAAGAATGAAGGTCAGACTAGCTACATTGCTTGCCGCGAAAATCGCGATTGCATAGACGACGCAAGGCTCCGCACGATCAATACTCTGCGCAGACGGACAACGCGACTGAATTAGCTCCTTAGACTATTTAAGCTGGGCGGATCGCACGCCTGCAGCGCAGTATGCAATTACTGATATCGAAGGTGTAAACGACCGAGGATCTGTGGGGGATATCTTGCCGTCGGTAGCAATTAAGATAGCGGCTACCGGTTCGCACTCGGCCGCCGCTTCGCCAATAACGCGGAAGTAGTGTTCAAATACACTGACTTTGAAAACTCACTGTTCGAGTCGCATACCAGCTCACTTCGAACGATGCTCGTCTCCAGCGATAACTCGGAAAACAATGACTCCGGTAATACCGCCGGAGTCGAAACTGTAACTCCTGAAGACCGAGCTACCTTTATCTCAGGCTCTTTGTTCTTCTACCACAACGTCTTCGACATGGAGCTGGCTCAAAAACTCCGCCTCCGAGATGACCTTTCGCTTCAATTGAGCGGAGGTGGTGAAGCGGCTTCGATTGATCAGTTTTTTGCTGTTTGATACACCGGGGCGACTTCCGAACTGCCTTCAACGCGAATTGTGCTAGCTCTTACCGTAGTGGCAGTGTTAACCTTGGGGCTTACTTGATTTGGTACCTTTTGCCTAGTTTGAGCGTCAGCGTCGGTACGGGCATGGCCATGAGGCTTGCTAGCTTAGCAAACAGTGGCTTCATTCCAGATGACGAGCGCGGCGTCCCTACGAATATGACTTACCGCGAAACTCGAATGACTCTAGTTCTTCGTCTTTCAGTGAGCTTCAGCTAGAAACGACAACTCGTACGTTCGCTGTTCACGCTGACCAGCGGTTATGAAATCATCAATTGTTTCAACTAGCACGAAGAGCGAGTATTCTCTTACTCCTTAATGGAAGCTCAGAACTCGCACATGGTCAAAGTCGCGAGCTTGGACGGAGCTCTTGTAAGCATCGGAATGCTTCGTAAGTGAACAGAGCGGCCATCTGTAAGATTCTATGCTTTGCAAGCGGAAGTAAAGCATATCTGCAATTCTCTCGCAGTGCGGCATCGGGAAAAACAGTGTCGCCGCCAGATTTTTCCGTATTAGAACACTGTGCTTGTCAATTGCTCGCTGAACCGTTTGCAGCCTCCAAGGCACTAGCCTGGTGGATTACCTGCCTCTCCTCTTCTCGATACTTCTTGTTGGCTATTTCTTCTCCAGCCAACCTGCCGGCTAAGCTACCTGAGATTCTAAGCATCATGGGGGCAAGGAACGAGTCGCTGGGAACAAAACTAAAGACGGAGAGCGTCTCCGACACAGCCGTGGAACCGAGTCTTGCCCAGACCAAGGGGTAGAGCTGCCTGTCAAGCCCGGGATCTAAATGGCGATCTGAATAGGTGATTACATCTTGGGTGGCTCTTCCGTGGTGCCATAGCGGTGCAAAGGGAACGTACTGAAGCATCGCATAGTTTCCGACCTCAATGTCATCTCGATGACAGAAGTACTCTTTGGCCACAGCAGATTCGTAGAGACCTTGAAGCGGACGAGTGGAATTGATGCTGAGAGTCTTGGTGAATGGATCAAAATCGTTTTGATGCAGAATGCGATGTGGAAGTAACGCGTAACGCAACCAACTGACAGTCCCTCCCGAGTACTTCCATATCGGTGAGATCTCCTTGTTCGCCACCAATCGAGTCCATTGCAGTTTCGGTGAATAGGCATGGAAATCTACCTTGATGTCGGTCAAGCCGTTAGCTAGCAAATAGTTGCTAGCTAACAGCAGGCCTTCGTCACGCAAGACGCTTGCTTCCTCTTCTGAAAGCTGCTCGTGCCCGAACAATTAGCTGATCCAATGACCCGGCGCTCGTACCACTTTCTCCACTCGATCCAGTGTCGGGTGATCACCTCCATGCGTAACCTGTAGCTGACCCGAAGTAGGATCAACGCCGCTCGCTGGCCTCGTATCGCGCAAAGCCACTTTCCCAACGCCGTAGTGGTAATTGTCGGACGCGCAGCCGAGCAGAAGGACGCTTAGTGCGACAGGTATCGCAACTCGGGACCAAGACTTTGCCGTCATTTCCGTGTTCGAATGAGGGTATGCTCTAACCAATTTCGTAGGTAGAGAATCGACCTCTCGGTGGGGATGACTGGAGGAGGATTGTCCATTTGCCTAATGCTACATCTAAATCAGGCCACAGATAAAACAAGGATTGAACAGAGATCTTCTTCCTTGCTGAGTGAATCTCCGATCAACCATCTTTGGGTAGGCGAGTTACAAAGCAATTCATGAGGCCACGCTAGGACCGATGGAGCGATCGGTGACGATGAAAAAAAACGCCGAAAGTCCGACAAGCCAGACTTCGGCGTAATTTTGATAAGGGCAGAATCTACCCGGTAGGCGGAGGGCACGGGACTCGAACCCGCAACCCCATACGGGGCACTTCATTTCCAATGAAGCCGCTAGCCATTCGCTTACCCTCCGAACGTTTGCTCGATCGCTCGAGCAATTTGTCAGCGAAACGCATCACGGGGCGGACTTTCATCCGCTAGGCAAAAATCATAGCTGCAAAGCCGGATTCCGTACATAGCGCACTGGAGTAACTCCACCTAGGTTCAGTGAATTGGGAGGGCGGGTGGGAAAACTGTTCCGTCTCAACATATACGAGCGAACAAACGTTTTGTGGCAGCAGCATGACTGCTATTGCTTTGGACCCATTCACGTCGCCCTATTTCGGCGAAAAGGACTGCTTACGTGGTGCCAAGGCCTCGACAGATTGGTGCATGCTGCTCCATACCGAACGCCAGATAAGACTCCCGTTCTCGTTTGCGTCCAGAAAAAAGATTGGCCCTAATGCCATTCTTGCTGACGCTTCGGCTTGGCATTTGCCAAAGCTTAGCCGGCACGACGCGTCGGTTCATCTTGCTCGTTCCCGATGTCAGGCATCGGTAGAATCCGAGGAACTTCCGTAGCCAATGGTCCTACACGCCAAGGCTTGCTGGAGGGGCCGTCCCAGGCGTGATCCTGAATCTGCTCGATGATTTCACAGGCAACTCGCACCGCTCGAGCACCATCTTCGCCGGTTACCGATGGAGCCGCACCGGTTTGGATGCTGAGC